>JBBQJM010000128.1:0-9437 GCA_038325895.1 Mycobacteriales bacterium | reverse complement strand
CCCGCGGTCCGCTCCTCGGTGTGCCAGTGATCGCGGCCGAGCAAGAAGGTCGACTCCGGGCTCGCACCGAAGAACGAGATGTCACGATGCGCTGCACGCCGGCCGCGGCCGCCGCGTCCACGAAGTCCACATGCTGGGCGAGCCGATCGGGGTACTCGGCGGCCGACACCATGAACAGCGTCTGATCCCGGTCAGCGCGGCCTCCGAATCTGCCCGATCGCCGTACGCTGCGACGGCCACCTCGGTATCGGGCAGTTCGGGTGCCTTCGCGGCCGAGCGGACGATCAACCGGGTGGCGATGCCCGCCTCGGCCAGCCCGCCGGCCGCCCCGCCGCCCGCCACACCGGTCCCACGGTCACCCCGATTCGTCCGACATGCCGGACCTGCGCTGTGATCGGTGCTGCTGCGGCACAGTCCGGTGTCGACTGCGGTGCGGCCGGGTCGCTCCGGCCGTCCGTCAGCTTACGATCGGCGCCATGATGATCACCGGAACGGCGTCGATCGCGGAGTACCGATCGTTCGGGTCGACGCGCGGTCGTGGGCGCGCGTCGGTCATCGCCGGCCGGGGCCAACGATGACGGCGCGCACCGTCGGCAGCGTGGTGCGGCTGGCGATGGCGGCTGCCGTGGTCGCAGCAATCGTCACCCAGCTCGCCAACACGATCAGCGTCGGCAACAGCGTGGTGAACTTCTTCAGCTTCTTCACCATCCAGTCGAACATCATCGGCGTCGTCGCGGTCGGCACGGCCGCGTTGGCCGGACGGGCCGCCAGATCGAGCGTGTGGCTCAGTCAGTTCCGCGGCGCGGCCACGCTTTACATGGGGATCACCGGGATGATCTTCAGCCTGCTGCTGAGCGGCGCCGACGTGCAGACCCCCATCCCGTGGGTGAACTCGGTGCTGCACTATGTGTTCCCGCTGTTCATCGTCGTCGATCGGCTCGTCGACCGGTCGGTCCGGCCGCTGTCCTTCCGGCAGGGCCTGGTCTTCCTGGTCTACCCGGTGGCGTACGGCGCCTACTCACTGATCCGCGGGCCGATCGTCGACTGGTACCCCTACCCGTTCCTGGATCCGCGGGTGCACGGCTACCTGTACGTCGTGGTGATGATGGTGTTCGTGGCGGTCGTCGGGCTGGCGTTGGCCTGGCTGCTGTGCTGGACCTCCCGCCGCGACTTCGGACGGCAGGCCGAGGCCGGCGTCACCGCCGACCCGGCCGCCCGTCGGTGACCCGGACCCGCCGCTGGGCCGGTCCGGTCAGATCAGTTCGTCAGTGGTGTGCCACGTAGGGCACCGGGGCCGGCAGGTGCGCCTGCTCCCTGACGTTCACCGCATAGCGTTCGATGGTGGCCAGGGCGCTGGCCACGTCCTCGCTGCTGACCTCGAACGGCATCGAGTGGATGGTCTCGCCGGCGACGGTGGCGGCGTCGGCCACCTTCTTCAACGAGTCGTGGTCGTCGGCTCGCAGGCCCACCTCGGTCAGCGTGTTGGGCAGCCCGACCCTGGTGGTGAACTCGATGAAGTCACGGATGTCGCTGGTCGGCGCGCCCTCCATGACCAGCTGCGTCACCGACCCGATGTTGACCTTCTGCCCGTGCGCCAGCCCGTGGGTCTGCGGCACCGCGGTCAGCCCGTTGTGGATGGCGTGCGCGGCGGCCAGCCCGCCGGACTCGAACCCCAGCCCGGACAGCAGGGTGTTCGCCTCGATGACCTTCTCCACCGCCGGGGTGACCTGATGGTCCTTGACAGCGTCGATCGCCGGCAGGGCGTTCTCCCACAACACCTCCCAGCTGAGCTTGGCCAGCGCGGTGCCGGTGACGGTCGGCAGTCCACCGGCCATCGTCTTGGAGTTCGAGCGGGAGGTCGCCCTGGCTTCCAGCCAGGTGGCAAGGGCGTCGCCGACACCGGCTATCAGCAGGGCGACCGGGGCGTTGGCCACGATCTGCGAATCGACCAGCACCAGATCGGGGTTCCGTGGGAAGAACCGGTACTCCTCGAACTCCCCTGTCTCGGTGTAGATCACCGACAGCGCGCTGCACGGCGCGTCGGTGGATGCCACCGTCGGGCAGTTCGCCCAGCGGATGCCGGCCAGGAACCCGGCTGCCTTCACGGCGTCGATGGTGCTGCCGCCACCAACCGCGATGGCGATGTCCGCCTTGGTCTTCTTGATCACCTCGACCAACCGGTCCACCTCCTTGGCGCTGGGGATCCCGTTGAACTTCTCCCGGTGCAGCGGTAGATCGGCTTCGTTCAGGGACGTCTCGACATCGTGACCGACGAAACCCCACACCAGATCGTCGGCGACCAGCAGCGGGGTCGACCCGAGCTGCTTGACGAACCCGCCGAGATGGTGGATGGCTCCCTTGCCTTGGACGTAACGTCCAGGGCTGATCACGGTGCGGACGGTGGGTGCCATGATTTCTCCTGTCGTGGGATGTGGTGCGGCGCTATCCCCACGCTAGAACAGGCTTACCCAGGGGCCGGGTCGTTCTCAATATGAGAATGGCGACCGAGAAGGTACGGCGAGAACGTCAACGTCCCGACCATCGACATCATCTCCGCCGAGATCAACTTCATCGGCAACCTGGTCGGCTCCTTCACCGACCTGTCCGAGCCGATGGTGCTCGCCGCCCAGGGCAAGGTCACCCTGCACACCACGAAATACCCGCTCGACGATGACCAGCTTGCGATCGACGACCGGGACAACGGCCGCGGGGGAGAGCGATCCTCGTCCCCTGACGGCACCTTGGTGACGACATCAGGATCTCGACCCGGTTTCCGGTGACGACGATCGGCCGGTGCCCGGGCGGGTAGGGTCGCCGCGATGAGCACCACCGCCGAACACGTGCCCGCAGACCTGACTCTGGGCCAGCGGCTGGCGTCGGGCCCGGTCGTGCTGGACGGGGGATTGGCGACCCTGCTGGAAGCACACGGGCACGACCTGACGTCCGCGTTGTGGTCGGCTCGGCTGCTGCTGGATGACCCCGGCGCGATCACCGCAGCCCACCGGGAGTACTTCGAGGCCGGTGCACAGGTCGCGATCACCTCGTCGTACCAGGCGTCATTCGACGGGTTCGCCGCGCTCGGGATGGACCGGGCGGCCGCTGCCGACGCGCTGCGCCGATCGGTGGAACTGGCCCGGACCGCCTCTGAACAGGCACCGGAGCAGGCGCCCGTTGCGGCAGATGGCGCCGGCCGGCGATGGGTGGCGGCGTCGGTGGGACCGTACGGCGCGGCGCTGGCCGACGGCTCGGAATACCGCGGCGACTACGGCCTGTCGGTCGCAGAGCTGCGTGCCTGGCACCGGCCCCGACTGGAGGTGCTGGCCAGCGCGGGCGCCGACGTGCTGGCGATCGAGACGATCCCGTGCCTGGCCGAGGTGCAGGCGCTGCTGGAGGAACTGCGGGGCACCGGCATGCCGGCGTGGCTGTCGCTGACCTGTACCGGCGGACAAACCAGAGCGGGCGAGCCGGTCTCCGAGGCGTTCGCGATGGCCGCCGACGTCGACGAGGTCATCGCGGTGGGCGTCAACTGCTGTGACCCCGACGAGGCGCTCGGCCTGGTCGAGTTGGCGGTGCACCACTCCGGGAAACCCGGTGTGGTGTACCCGAACAGCGGCGAGCGTTGGGACGCCGAGCACCGATGCTGGTCGGGGACAAGCACTTTCGGGCCGGAGCAAGCCGCCGAGTTGATCGCTGCGGGCGCCGCCCTGATCGGCGGCTGCTGCCGGGTGGGCCCGGCCGCGATCAGCCGGCTGGCCGCCGCGGCAGGAAGCCTGCCGGTTCCGGGCGCAGCGACGACCGATCTGCCGACGGCCCCACCGAATCAGGCAGGCTGGGGACCCGGGGTCGGAGGTCGGTGGCGGCCAGCGCCCACAGGGCCAGCGCGAGGATCGCGGCCACTTCGGTGATCACCATCCCTCGTTCGATCAGGCCCAACGGGATGGCGCGGAACCACGGCGTCCCGGTGCTCGGCGCCATGATCATGGCGACGATCAGCGGGCTGAACCAGGCCACCGACCCGGCGCCGAGCCAGAACGCCACCCGCGCCGAGCGTCCTCCGGCCGCCCCCGTGGCTCGGGCCCTGCGGGTCAAGAGCATCACCGCCAGCGGCAGGCTCAGGAACGCCACCACGCTGGCGATTCGGTGGATCTGGCCGTTCGCGCTCGGCCCGATCGCCCAGTTGTGCTTCGGGAACGCCACGATGACCAGCAGACCCGCCACCCACAGGCCGCCGAACACCAGGTCGATCGACCGCCAGGTGGCCTGGCGGGTGAGCAGCAACGCAAAGAACACCAATAACGAGGCGACCGCCGTCGCGATCAACCCAGCGTTGAACATCCAGCCGACGTCGATCAGCGCGTACTCGCTGATGGTCTGTCGCACAGCGGAAATTCCGGCCGTCTCGGGCAGCAGGTGCAGCACACCGATCAGGATCACGGCGCACACCAGGGCGGCGAGGCCGGCGACCGCCAGGATGCGGGCAACCGCAGCGTCCTGTGCGGCGATCGGCTGTTGCGCCCATGTCCGACCGGGGTCGGCGGCCGACTCGGTCGGCTGAACGGCCACGCGCGGCTCCTTCCGACGTCCCGACCTCGCTGGTGGATGCCAGCTCAGGGTACGGGCGGAGCGGAAGCCTTCAGTCCACGTACAGCTTGTCCAGCTCCGACATGTTCTTGCGCTCGACCACCTTGCGCCGCACCTTCATCGACGGCGTCAGGTCGCCCTCCTCCACGCTCAGGTCGCGCGGCAGGACGACGAACTTCTTCACCGTTTCCCACCGCTCCAACCGGGAGTTCAGGGTGTCGACGTAGCCGCCCATCATCTCGATGACGGCCGGTTCGGTGGCCAGTTCGGCGGCGGTCTTGCCCGCCAAGCCGTGCTCGCCGCCCCACTGCACGATCAGCTCCGGGTCCAGCGTGATCAGTGCGGACACGAACTTGCGGCCCTCGCCGTGCACGACCATCTGGCTGGCGTACGGGCACACCGCCATGAAGATCACCTCGAGCTTCTGCGGGGCGACATACTTGCCGCCGGAGGTCTTGATCAGGTCCTTCTTGCGGTCGGTGACCCGCAGGTAGCCGTCGACCAGCTCGCCGATATCGCCGGTGTGCAGCCAGCCGTCCTCGGTGAGCACCTCGGCCGTCGCCTGGGGGTTGTGGTGATACCCGCGCATCACGCCGCCGCCGCGCAGCAGGATCTCGCCGTCCGGGGCGATCTTGATCTCTGACCCGGGCAGCGCCGGGCCGACCGTGCCGATGCGGGTGTCACCCGGCAGGTTGACGGCGGAGGCCGCGCTGGACTCGGTGAGTCCGTAACCCTCGAGGATGATCATCCCGCACGCGTCGAACCATTCCGAGACATCGCGGGACAGCGCCGCCGACCCGGACACGAAGAACCGGATGCGGCCACCGAGGCGCTCCCGGATGGTGCTCAGCACCAGCCGGTCGGCGACAGCCAACTGCGCCGCGAGCAGGCGGGGGACCGGCTTGCGTTGCTGGCGCGCCCGGGAGGCCTTGATGCCGACCCCGATCGCCCAGTCGAAGATCTTGGCCTTGATGCCGCCGTGCCCGCGTGCGGTGAGCGTCACCTTTGTGTGCACCTTCTCGAAGATGCGCGGCGCGCCTCCCATGAAGGTGGGCTTGATGACGGCCAGGTTCTCCACGATCTTGGTCAGATCGCCGTCCACCGCCGTGGAGAACCCGAGTTCGAACTGCACCGCGGACAGTATCTTGCCCAGCACATGCGACATCGGGAGCCACAGGTACTGCACGTCGTGCGGGGTCAGGATGTTCAGCGCCGCGACGGCCGAACCCTCGTAGGTCCAGTTGGCGTGCACCAGACGGACCCCCTTGGGGCGGCCGGTGGTACCCGAGGTGTAAATCAGGGTGGCCAGGTCCTCCGGATTGGTTCCGGCCAGGCGTTTGTCGACCACGTCCGGCTCGGCGGCGAGGCGGGCCTTGCCCCTGTCCATCAACTCGTCGAGGGTCAGCGTTGGCACTCGCGACCCGGACGAACTGGGCGAGTCGGTGGGGGACGACGCCGTCTTGTCGAACAGCACGATGGCGAGCAGCGCCGGCAGGTCGGCGTCGCGGGCCTTCTCGGCCTGTGCCTCGTTCTCGGCGAAGACCACCACGGATTCGGAGTCACCGAGGATGAAGGCGACGTCCGGGGCCGCGGTCGACGGGTAGACCGAGGTGGTCGCACCACCGGCGCACAACGTCGCCAGGTCCGACAGGATCCACTCGATCCGGGTGGTCGCCGCGATTGCCACCCGCTGCTGCGGCTGGACGCCCAGGTCGATCAAACCGGCGGCGATCCTGAACACCCGGTCCTTGGTCTGGGTCCAGGTCAAGGACTGCCATTCGCCGCCTTCGAGGTAGCGGTAGGCCTCACCGTTCGGTGTCTTCGCCACCCTCTCCACGAACAAGTGGCCGAACGACTGAGATCGTTCGGTCAACGTGCTGGTCATGGGGCGTCCTCCTTGACGATCCAATGGGCGGGCAGTGCGCAGGCGGTGGGCTCGGACGCGCGATGCCGCCACTTGTCCAGCCGGCCGTGCAGCCGATGTTAACCAGACTTTACGTGGCGCAGATCACCGCACAGACACGCCTTCTGTCAGGTTCCAGCCTAGGTCCAACCGGACGTACCGGCATCCACGTGCAGGAAAGGCGCGAACCAAGGTCCTCAGCGCAGCCGGGTGACGCGAACGGTGACCTCGTTGCCGGTGGCGTCCGGCCCGGCGTACACGCCCTTCACCGGCGGCACGTCCAGGTAGTCACGGCCGCGGCCGACCAGCACGTGGGCCTGCCCGGGGGCCGTGAGGTTGGTCGGGTCGAACCGGTTCCACGAGCCGTCCCACCATTCGATCCAGGAGTGCGACTCGCCGGCGACTGCCTTGCCGATCTCGGCGGTGTCGTCGGGGTGCAGGTAGCCGGAGACGTACCGGGTGGGCACCCCCATCTCCCGTAGCAGGCCGATGGCCAGATGCGAGATGTCCTGGCACACACCTCTTCTCGCCAAATAGGCTTCGACAGCGGAGGTGTGCACCCCGGTCGCGCCAACTTCGTAGGTGAGCGTCTGGTGCACCCATTCGCAGACCGTGCGGGCGGCGTCAGCCGGTGTCGCGGATTCGGCCTTCATTTCCGCCGAGATGCCGCTGAGCTCGTCGTCCAGCGCGGTCAGCAGGGTCGGGGTGAGGAATTCCTCGAACCGGTCGTAGCAGTCGGACCCGGCCAGTTCGGTCCAGCTCATCGGCTCCGCGGTGGGCGCCCAGCTGTTCCCGTTGTTGAGGCCACCGGCCGCCACCGTAGGGAACGTCTCGACCGTGGTGGTCGCGGTGACGGCGAGGTGCCGGTGCGGCCGGTGGATGTCGAAGGCGGACACCCGGGTGCCGAAGTAATCCAGGTAGGGCAGCACCCCCTCGAACGGGTCGATCTCCAGCCGGGCGGACAGCACCGCCTGACCGGGCTCGTCGGCAGGCTGCATGCGGACCTCGTTGTAGGACGTGGTGACGGTGTCCGGGTAGGTCAGCACCGTGCGGTGCACGATCAGCAGCCGCCAGATCTCCGGGATCGGGGTGATGGTCATGCGGCGCCTCCGTCGGCGCCGATGTTCGCCCAGGTGACGGCGTCCTCGCGGCGGAAGAACGACTTGGTGACGGCGTTGTGCGCGCTGTTCACCGTGCGCTGCAGGCTGGACAGCAGCGATGCGCGGTCCGCGGCCAGTTCGGTGCCGGTGCGGTAATCCAGGCTGGTCCTGGTGCGACCGACGATCCGGCGCGCCGACGACGGATCCCGGCGCGTGTCGCGGTACTGCGACTCCCCCACCGCCTAGAGTTCGGCCAGGCACGTTTCCGCGGCGGTCAGCGCGCGCAGCACCGACCGCGGGAACTGCCGGTCCATCAGCACGAATTCGGTGGCGCTGCGTTGGCCGATCGACCCGCCGTAGGAGCGGACGTACGGTTCCCAGCCGCCGCAGGCGCTGACCAGCGCACGCCACGGCGGGACCGAACCGGTCTCCGATTCGGCGGCCGCCAGCAGCCGGATCGTCATGTCCGCGCGCTCCAGTGACCGGCCGACGATCAGGAAGTGCCAGCCCTCGTCGTGGCTCATCACCTCGGACACCAGGCCGTTGGCGATGGCGCAACGCTCTCCCACCCAGCGCAGGAACACGTGCGGGCCGGCCCCGTTGGCCGCCCTGGTGCGCAGCCCGTGCCAGGTGACGTTCAGGCATTCCCAGACGTCAAGCGGGATCGCGTCACGCACGCCCCTGGCGTTCTCCCTGGCCGCGGTCAGCGCGCCGGCCACCGACGACGCCTTCTCCCCGTCGAAGACCAGGGTGCGGACCAGCTGTCCGGAGTCGGCCTGATGGCCCGCGCCGACGGTCTCGTCATCGGACAGCCCCATCGAATCCAGCAGCGACCGGATCACCAGGTGATCGGCCTGCCAGGAACCGGCGGGCAGCAGGTGCAGGTAGGTGTCCAGGATGCGCGCGGTGCAATCCGCACGCTCGACGTGCCGGCCCAGCCAGTACAGGGACTCGGCGATCCGGCTCAGCATGCGAAGACCTCCCAGCTGGTGATCGTCCGCCCCCGGACTTGCCGCGGATGCAGCCCCTGGTGCTGGGCTTGCTGTTGCTGGCTCTGCTGTTGCTGGCCATGTTGGGACCGGAAGCCGAAGGTGTCCTCCGGCCCGAGCAGCGGTGGGTCAAGCGACACGCTCGCGGACTGCGAGCTCGGGGATTGGGAGCTCGGGGATTGGGAGCTCGGGGATTGGGAGCTCGGGGATTGGGAGCTCGGGGACTGGGAGAGGTGCGAGGTCTGCGATTGGGTCGCCCACGACGACTGCGGCGGCACCGAGGCCTCGACGGACAGCGCGGACATCACCTGGGTCGCGTCGACGGTCTGCTCCGGCTGGAACGCTTCCGGTTGGGGTCCGGCCAGCACCCAGGTGTCCTTCGATCCGCCGCCCTGCGATGAGTTCACCACCAGTTCGCCTTCGGGCAGCGCGACCCGGGTCAGCCCACCGGGCAGCACCCAGACCGAATTGCCGTTGTTCACCGCGAACGGCCGCAGGTCGACGTGCCGGGGACGCATCTTGTCGCCGATCAGCGTGGGCACGGTGGACAGCGCGATCTCTCGCTGCGCGATCCAGCCGCGCGGGTTCTCCAGGATCGTCTCGCGGGCCCTGGCCAACGTCGCCGGTTCCGCCCGGGAGCCGATCACGATGCCCTTGCCGCCCGACCCGTCGACCGGCTTGAGGACCAGTTCCGCGAGGTGTTCCAGGGCGTAGTCGCGGTGGTCGGGCACCTCCATCCGGTAGGTGTCGACGTTCAGCAGGATCGGTTCCTCGTTCAGGTAGTACCGGATGATGTCCGGGACGTAGGTGTAGACGAGCTTGTCGTCGGCGATGCCGTTGCCGACCGCGTTGGCGATGGTCAGG
>JBBQJM010000127.1:0-9516 GCA_038325895.1 Mycobacteriales bacterium | reverse complement strand
GACCATCGGTCTTGTCATCCTGCAGTCCACCGCGTTCGTCGCGTTGGCCATCAACGGCCAGATGAACCCGGGCTGCTCCGCAACGGACCAGATCATCCCGGACCAGAGCGCGTTCTCACTGATCGTGCTGGTGCTGACGATGACCGCGGGCACCGCCGCCATCATGTGGATGGGCGAGCTGATCACCGATCGCGGCATCGGCAACGGAATGTCCATCCTGATCTTCACCTCGATCGCCGCCCGGATCCCGGCCGAGGGAAAGAACATCCTGGACAACCAGGGCGGCGTCGTCTTCGGCGCCATCGTGGTCATCGCGCTCGGCATCATCGCGGCCGTGGTCTTCGTCGAGCAGGGCCAGCGACGCCTGCCGGTGCAATACGCCAAGCGGATGATCGGCCGGAAGATGTATGGCGGGACGAACACCTACCTGCCGTTGAAGGTCAATCAGGCCGGCGTTATCCCCGTCATCTTCGCCACCTCGCTGCTCTATCTCCCGTTGCTGCTGGTACAGCTGGTCAGCCCGACGACCACCAGTGCGGACGGCACCACCGAGGTCAGCGCCTGGGGGCAGTTCCTGAGCGTGTACGTCGTCGACCAGTCCAGCTGGGTGCACATCCTGCTGTACTTCGCGCTGATCATCTTCTTCACGTACTTCTACGTTGGCATCACCTTCAACCCCACTGAGCGGGCGGAGGAATTGCGCACGTACGGCGGCTTCATCCCGGGCATCCGGCCGGGTCGCCCAACCGCGGAGTACCTGCAGTTCGTCCTGTCCCGGATCACTCTGGCCGGCTCCATCTACCTGGGCATCGTGGCGATCCTGCCCAACCTGTTCCTGTCCATCACCGGGCAGGGCCAGAACCAGAACTTCCCGTTCGGCGGCACCGCGGTGCTGATCATGGTCGGTGTCGGACTTGACACCGTGAAGCAGATCGAGACGCAGCTGATGCAACGCAACTATGAAGGGTTCCTGCGCTGATGAGAGTTCTGATCGTCGGACCGCAGGGTGCCGGCAAGGGCACCCAGGCAGTGATGCTGGCGGAGAACCTCAAGGTGCCGCACGTCTCCACCGGTGACATCTTTCGGGCCAACGTGGGGGCCGGGACCGATCTGGGTTTGCTGGCCAAGAGGTACATGGACGCCGGCGATCTGGTGCCCGACGAGGTGACCAGCGCGATGGTGTCGGCGCGGCTGGCGGAGCCGGACGCAGAGCCGGGGTTCCTCCTGGACGGGTTCCCACGGACCGCGCCGCAGGCAGGCTGGCTGGGCGGCCTGCTGGCAGAGCGCGGCCAGAAGCTCGACTCCGTGCTGCTGCTGGAAGTGCCGGACCACGTGCTGATGGAACGGATGCTGGCCCGCGGCCGCGCCGACGACACGGCGGAGGCGATCTCCCGGCGTTTGGAGCTTTACCACACCGAGACCAAGCCGCTGCTCGACTTCTACGCCAATTTGGTCGTCCCGGTGGACGGGGACGGCACCGTCGACGAGGTTCAGCGGCGGGCGCTGTCCGCGCTGAACCGCTGAACGTGCGGTCGCTGCCCGCAGACGTGGCTCGGTGACGGACAGCGATGGGTACTGATGATTGAGCGCTCGATCCAACTCAAGACCCGCGGTGAGCTGCAGGCGATGCGCGCCTCCGGCCAGGTGCTGGCCCGTGCGATCGTCGCCGGACGGGCTGCGGTGGCGCCCGGCGTCAGCACCTTGGAGGTCAACGACGCGGTCGCCGCTGTGATCGCCGATGCCGGAGCGACGAGCAACTTCCTGCATTACGGCGCGCGCGGTGCGGACCCCGGCTTCCCGGCGACCATCTGTGCCTCGGTGAATTCCGAGATCGTGCACGGCATCCCGTCGGCCACCCGGATCCTGGCGACCGGCGATCTGCTGTCCATCGACGCCGGCTGCATCCTGGACGGCTGGCACTCGGACTCCGCCGTCTCGGTCCATGTGGGCCAGGCCCCGTCGATGGACGAGGTCGACCTGATTGCCACCTGCGAGCTGGCAATGTGGGCGGGCATCTCCGCCGCGCGGCCGGACTGCCGGCTGGGCGATCTGTCGTGGGCGATCCAGAATTCGGTCGATCAGTCCGCCCGCCAGGACGGCCGACGGTACGGCTCGGTGGTCGGGTACGGCGGGCACGGCATCGGCACGGCCATGCACATGGCACCCTTCGTGCCCAACCAGGGCAAACGCGGCAAGGGGCCGCGGCTGATCCCAGGGATGGCGTTGGCCGTGGAGCCGATGATCGCCCTCGGGCGGCCGGCGACCCGGGAGCTCGCCGACGGCTGGACGGTCGTCACCAAGGACGGTAGCCGGGCAGCCCACGTGGAGCATTCCATCGCGATCACTGAGGACGGGGTGTCCGTGCTGACCGCGGCCGACGCGGGTGCCGCCGGCCTGGCCCGGTTCGGAGTCGTTCCGGTTTCGTTGGACTGACCTGGTGGGAGCTGTTCCGATCCGGCGCAGCGGTCCGGGCATGACCCGTCCGGCTGTCGGCAGGGGTGTCGGCAGGGGTGACGGCAGGGGTGTCGGCAGAGTCGGTTCGGGCACCGCCTTCGTACTGGTGACGACGCTGCTGTGTGCGCTGACCCTGGGCCTGGGGTACGCCAACAAAGTGCGCTGCGCCGGCCCGGAGTTCGACTCCCTCGGCCGCAGCGGACCCGATTACACCGTCCGGATCGCGCGTGACGTCTGCTATTCCGACATCCAACAACTGTGGATCGGTCGGGACATCGACCGGCATGTGTTCCCGTACCTGTCCGGTGGCTACAACCCGGTCAGCGAGCAGCTGTACGGCGGCGCCCTGGAGTACCCGGTGCTCACCGGGTTGGCGATCTATCTCGCGGCCGCACCCTCGTCCAACGACGGGCAGTTCCTGCTGTGGTCCGCCGTGCTGCTGGCCGTGGCCGGTCTGCTGTCCGCAGCCCTGCTGGCCTGGCTGGCCGGGTTGCGGTCCTGGTGGTTCGCGTTGGCACCGCCGCTGGTGCTGTACGCCTTTCACAACTGGGACCTTTTCGCGGTCTGCGCGACGGTGGTCGCGTGCTGGGCGCTGTTGCGGGACAGCCGGCAGCCGGTGTCGGAACAGGCGGTGTCGGAACAGGCGGTGTCGGGACAGGCGGTGTCGGGACAGGCGGTGTCGGGACAGCCGGTGTCGGACCAGCCGGCGGCTCGCGTCGCCGCAGGTCTGGCCGGGACGATCGACCGCCGCGGTCCGTTGGTGGTGGCGGCCTTGGCGCTGGGCGTCGGCGCGGCCTTCAAGCTCTACCCGATGATGTTCGCGTTGCCGGTGGCGCTGTGGTTGGGCACCGGGGGATGGCGTTCCGCGGCCGGCAGCGAGCACCCGGTCCGGGCCCGCTGGCTCGCCGCGGTGGCCTTCGCCGCCGGCACCGCCGGGGTCTACCTGCTGATCAACCTGCCGTTCATGCTCCTTGGCTGGACGGGCTGGTGGGCCTCGTTCCAATTCCAGTGGAGCCGGCCGATCGATCTCACCACCAACACCATCTGGTTCTGGGGTGCCCGGCCCTACAGCGATTCCGCCAACCTGGGCGTGCAGCACGACCTGGCGATGGCGGCGACGATCTCGACGCTCTCCGCCCTGCTGCTGGTGTGCGCGTTGGGTTTGCTGCGCCTGCGCCGGGACGTGGTGTACCCATGGCTGCCGGTGTGCGCGGCGATGGTCTGCGCGTACCTGCTGTTCAACAAGGTGCATTCGCCGCAGTTCGCCTTGTGGCTGCTGCCGTTCTTCGCGCTGCTGCGGATCAGAGCCGGCTGGATCCTGGCCTACTTCGTCGCGGACGCGGCGATCGGTATCGGCTTCTTCAGGTGGCAGTACCTGATCGGGAGCGGGATGCCGAGTGGTTCCTACGACGCGCTCTCGCCGCAACTCGTCCTGATCGGCGTCTGGGGTCGGGCTTCCCTGTTGATCGCGTTGGCGATTGTCTTCCTCCGCGCACGGGTGGTCGAGATGCCGACCGTGCCGGTAAGGCGGTCGAAGGGCCACCGGCCCGAACCGCCCGTTGACGAGGCAGAACCCCCGGGAGCCGGTCCGCTCGGCCCGCCGGCGCCAACCGCCGCCCCCGGGACGGTGGTGCAGGGATAGCGCTACGGGGATAGTGCTCAAGCGCTGACGGCTCCGGGTGACCGTCGCGCCGGGGGACGATCTGCTCTGGGCTGCGATCGTGCGTTCCTCAGTTCCGCCGCGCCTGAGTCATCCGCCGGGTCGGCCGCGGGAACACACCGGTCGTGGTGACCTCCGCGGCGATGTCGCGCAGCTTGCGGCGCAGGGTGTGGCTGGCCGTCGTCAGCAGCTTGAAGGCCTCGTCACTGTTGATCCGGTGCTCGGCCATCCGGATGCCCACGGCGGTGCCGATCTGCCGGTTGGTGGCGACCGCGATCTGCCGGTTGGTGGCGACCGCGATCGGCAGGTTCAGTGCCCGTTCCTGCTCACTGGCCGGCGTCAGCTCCCGGATGCGGTGGACTTCCGCATGCACCCCCGCCCGGGCGAGCAGCTCGGTGGGCACGAACGGCTTGACCAGGTAGTCGTCGGCGCCGAGGGCCAGTCCCTCGTGATCGACTCGGTCCGGCGCCATCAGCAGCACCACCGGTATCCGGGCCGCGGCCTCGGCGGCCCGCAGGATGCGCAGCAGGTCCGGGCCGTCACGGCCGGGCAGCATGACGTCGGCGAGGTAACCCGGGACTACTGCGACCCCTCGGACAAGTACGTCTCGGCGACGCCGGCCGCCGGTCTACAACGTCTGGGTCGTCGAGCACTTGCTGGACCGGACCGAGGATGAGCGTCAACGGAGTCCCCCACTTTATGGCTGATGCTCTGGAAGAACCGGGGCTTCGCCAGGTCGAGATTCACGAGGGTCTCCGCGCGGTGCCGGTCCGCCTCGAACGCCAGTGCATCAGAGATGGCGATGGACACCTGGTCGGCGGTCAGCTCGAACAAGGATCGGTAGTCGGCGTCGACTTCCGGTATGGGCTGATCCCCAGCACGATGGCTCCCACCCGCCGGGGATTGGCCGTGCTCGGTGAGCGGCACGATCAACGCCGCATCCGGCTGCGCGTCACCCAAGTTGCCTGCGGTATCGAAGGCGCCTGGGATTTGGGCCGGGATGTCGGTGGCCAGCAGCGGGCGTCCGGTGGCGATCGCCGTGCGGAGCCGGGTCGCCGCGATCGGCGTCGTGGTCTGTTCACGGCCGACCGGCGCGCAGCTGAGGGGGTCTGCGCGCCGTGGGGACTTGGAAAATCAATGGCTCCAACGGTTATCTGTTCACCGGGAGCGTTCCTGCCAACGAGATGGTCTTCGGAATGGCCCCATCGACAACGTTGCCGGACACGGGAGAACCGCAGGGTTGCGACGGGTGGGTGGTGCTGTTCCACCGAGTGCCGCCGGCACTGGAACGGTGGTCCGCCGGCCAGGTGGTGACCGGGCGATTCGCGGAGGGCGCCGTCGCGTCCGAGCGGGGGATCGGGCCCCGATCGCGGGTGAATTGACCTCGCGGGCGCCGTGAGCGGCCGCTGGGTGTGAAAGTCTCGCCGGATGAGGGTCGACGGTCCGCGAGGCACGTCGGTCCGCGATGGCAACGGTCAAGCGATGAACGACGGTCCGCAATGAACGCCGTGCTGACCGGTGTGATCATCACCGTGGTGGCACTCGTGCTGGTTGCTGCTGCCTTGCTGGCCGGTCGCTGGCTGCGCCACCGGATGCTGGACCCGCCTGGGGTGCGGTCCGCCGCACAGGCATTGTGGACAGCCGGCCTGGCGGCGCCACCGCTGCGGGAGGGACTGACACCCCGGTCTGTCGGGCAAGCCCTGCCGTACCTGCTGGCGTTGTTGGAGACCCCCGGGGTGGCGCTATGCGGACCCGACGGCATGGTGCTGGGTGCTGACGGGCCCGGCGGGCACCACGCCGACGAGGTCACCGACGCCGTCACGCTCGCGCTGCGCAGCGACCGGCGCCAGTTGGCCAAGTGCACCCCCTGTCGCGTGGCGGGGTGTTCGGTCAGCCGTGCGGTGATCTCGCCGCTGGTCGCCGACGGCCGCGCGGTCGGGGCCCTGGTGGTGCTCACCGGTCCGGCCGTCGGGCCGTACCTGGTCAGGGCGACCGACGAGACCGCGCGCTTCATCTGCACCCAATTGGAATTGGCGGACCTGGACGAATCCCGCGCGGACCTGGCCAGGGCCGAGGTGCGGGCGCTCCGGGCGCAGATCTCCCCCCACTTCATCTACAACGCGCTGACCACGATTTCCGCGTTCATCCGCAGCGACCCCGATCGTGCCCGGGAGCTGCTGCTGGAATTCGCGGACTTCACCCGTTACTCGTTCCGGCAGGCCGGCGAGTTCACCACGCTCGCCGACGAAATGGGCAACATCGAGAAGTATCTGACGCTGGAACGGGCCAGGTTCGGGGATCGGCTGCAGGTCCGCTGGCGGGTGGCGCCGGAGGTGCTGGGAGTGGTGGTGCCGTTCCTGGCCATCCAGCCGCTGGTGGAGAACGCGGTCCGGCACGGGCTCGCCGGACGGCCGGCCGGCGGGACGGTGTCGGTCACCGCGGAGGACGCAGGTCCGGATTGTTTGATCAGCGTCGAGGACGACGGGATCGGCATGGATCCGGAATCCGTCGGCCGCCTCGACGACACCGATCCGTCCGGCACCACCCACGTCGGGCTGAACAACGTGGATGACCGGCTGCGTGCCGCCTTCGGTCAGGACTACGGCCTGATCGTGGAGACCGCCCCGGGTGCCGGGACCAAGGTGATCGTCCGGCTACCCAAGTTCGCGCCGGGGGTGAGCGCGTGGCATTGATCAGTCACGCCGCAGGTCGCGATCGTCGGCGGTCGCCCGCGGGTCCGCGTCGCCGGCACAGCAACGCCACGACCACGGCGATGATCATCACCCCGGTGCTGACGATCGCGGCGACCGTGCCGTTGGCGCCGGCGGTCGCCGAGGTCAGGTTGTAGCTGCCGTGCCAGACCGCGACGATCAGGATGCTGCTGCTCGCGGATTCGTACAGCCAGCCGAGCAGGACCGACCCGCAGGCCAGCCCGATCAGGAATCCGGGGACACCGACCGGGCCGAGGTCGCGGTAATTCTGCAGCAGGAAGAACAACGGCAGATGCCAGCCGGCCCAGAGCGGCACCAGCAGCAGAGCTGCCGCGACAAGTCCGTGCCGTTCGCGCAGTGCCGGCAGTGCGAAGCCCCGCCAGCCGGTCTCCTCGCCCAGCCCGTTCACCACCACGAACATCACCCAGACGAACAACACTCCCCACTCCGGCAGCCCGGCCATCCGTCCGAAATCCGCCAGGTCGGGCGTACCGGACATCACCGCCGTGACCGCAACGGCAACGGCCAGCAGCGCCAGCGGGCTGCCGATGGCGAAGAGCCACCACCGCAGCGAAACCCGCCAGCGGACCATGCGAGCCGCCAGGTCACGGACACCGGTCCGGCCCTCCACCACGGCGGTGACGGTGAACGCGGCGATCATCGGCCCGAGCAGGGCAGGGAACTGGGAGACTGCCGAGCCCAGTCGAACTATCTGTCCGGTGAGCACCAGTGGTACCCAATAGGTCCAGGACAGCCCGTACGCCAGCACGGCGAAGGTCAGCAGTCGATGGGCGCGCACCCACCGGGTGAATGGTGTTTCCGAGGTGAACACTGCCGGCTCGGGCGTGGTCGGCGGGGTTGGCGTGGTGGCGGTCATCGGGGGTCCTTCATGGAGCGGGTCGCCAGTCCAGGCAAACACCGGCCGGCCAGGGAATCCAGAGCCTTAGGTCCTGCTTGACCTGATCGCGGTGGTTGCGGTAGTTGCGGCGTGAGGAGCCGCGAGTACCCGACTCGGTCTGGCCCGACCACAGCGACCGCTCGAGAAATGTGGCGCTTCGGCCGCTTTTTTGTGCCTTTCGACCCAGTGCAATGTGGACAAGTGCATGTTGCGATGAGAACGCACAGGGATACGGTCGACGGCAGGGTCGATCGGCAAATGTCCACCGACTGATCGGATCGATGTGACATGACGGCGACGGAATCGCGGGTACAAGCCCTTCGAGGCAGTCCGGTCCCCACCACCGGCACTGCCGGCTTGGTCGTGCTGGCCGTTGACGACGAGGCGCCCGCTCTGGATGAGGTGACCTACCTGCTGCGTGGTGATCCGCGGGTGGCGACCGTGCTGACCGCTCGCGACGCTGCCGACGCACTGCGCGTGCTACAGCCCAATTCCAACAACCCGATTCCCGAGGCGGTCCTGCTCGACATCGCGATGCCGGGATGGGACGGCGTCGATCTGGCCCGGGTGATCGCCAACCTGCCCAGGCCGCCGGTGGTCGCGTTCCTGTCCGCACATGACGATCGGGCGGTCGAGGCCTACGAAATCGGCGCCGTCGACTACCTGCTCAAGCCTGTGCGGGCCGTGCGGTTGGCAGAGGCGGTGACCCGGCTGTGCGCTGCCCGGGATGCCGCCAACGGCCAGCAGGTGCGCGGTCCGGCCCAGGGCCTGCCCGCGCCGGTCGACCCGCCGCAGCAGAAGATGATCGCCGTCGACCTGGCCGGGACCACCAGGATCCTGCCCCGCGCCGCGGTGTGCTGGGCGGAGGCGCAGGGCGATTACGCGCGGTTGCACATGGCCGGTGGCGGCAGTCATCTGCTGCGGACCCCGCTGGCGGTGCTGCAGGCCGAGTGGGAACCGGCCGGGTTTGTCCGGGTGCACCGCGGCTTCCTGGTCGCGTTGAACCGGATCGTCGAACTGCGGGCGGTGGACAGCGGGTATCGCATCCGGGTGACCGGGCAGCCGGTGACGGCCGACCTTCCCGTCAGCAGGCGCCACCTGCAGAGTCTCAAGCAGAGATTGCTGGCGGGACGGCGGCCGGGTCGCTGACGACCGGCGGCTGACCGATGATGGCCGGGTGAGTGATCGATCGGGCACCGCGGTGATCGACCGGTGACGGAGCGCCCGCCGCGCCGCGTCCGGGTGGTGTTGGCGGACCGCCGGCCGGCCCCGACGCCGGTGCGCCGCGGCGTCGAGGTCGCCGAGCAGACCGAGATCGGCCGCGAGCTGGTCCGTGGTCTGGTCCGGGCTCAACTGGCCGCGGCGCTGCGCATCGCCGGGGTGGCGCTGCTGCTGTTCGCTCCGCTGCCGATCCTGTTCGCGCTGCCGGCCGTACAGGACTTCCGGATCTTCGGCGTCCCACTGGCCTGGTTGGTGCTGGGCGTGGCCGTCTACCCCGTGTTGTACCTGCTGGCCCGCTCGCACCGCCGGCAGGCGGAGCGGATCGAACGGGACTTCACCGACCTGTTGGGCCCCGGGTGAATGCCCTGAGTTCTGTGAGTGCTGTGATAGCCGCAACCGACACGACATCCCTTGGCTCGTCGACGCTCTCGCTGATCGCGATCGTGTTGGTCGTCGTCGCGACGGGCGCCATCGGTGCGTTCGGGGTCCGGATGGCCCGCACCACGAGCGACTTCCTGGTCGCCTCCCGGACGGTTCGGCCTGGCTGGAACGCCGCCGCGATCTCCGGCGAA
>JBBQJM010000126.1:0-9587 GCA_038325895.1 Mycobacteriales bacterium | reverse complement strand
AATACACGGCGGTCCGGGTGTCCGGAAAGGGTTTCGGGTACCTGTTGCCGAACGGCACCCGGTTGATGATCAAGTCGACGCTCGACGAGCAGGCAGCGTGGGTGGCAGAGGATCCGGGGACCTATTCCGCCACGCACACCTCCGGCAGGTACGGCTGGATCATGGTGAGGCTGGCCGGAGCCAGACGCGACGAGCTGGCCGAGTTGATCACCGAGGGCTGGCGGCTGACGGCACCCGCGCGGCTGACGCGATCGGGCGGATGAGCGGAGATTCGGCAGCGTTTGGATCAGCACCGACGTCGGCGCGGTCCTGGTCAACGGGCCGGGCCTCGCCGTGCTCCTCCAGATCCTGGATGGTCGGCAGGTCCGCGACGGCCATGGTGAGGTGCTTCTCCCAGACACCCTGCAGTCGGCGGAGAAGGGCGGAATCGGGCGTGATCCGGAACTCGTCGACGGCCAGCGAGTCGTTGCGGTAAACCCCGAGGTCGTATGGTGGTCCGACCGACAGGTTGGCCTGCGAGGTGCTCATAATCGAGCCGAGAGCGATCTTGGTCGCGTTAGCGAGATAGACGTGCGCCTCCACGGCGAACTCCAGCATGAACTTGCCGTACTTGCTCTCGCCGATCTGTAGAAACGGCCGGTCGTCGGACGCGCGGATGTAGTTCCCCTCGGGGTAGACCAGCAGGATGTCCGCTGGGCCGCCGGCGATCTGCCCGCCGAGAATGAAGGTTGCGGTGCCGTCCGCGCCCACCGCGGACAGCGCTGCAAGGTGACGCTGGCTGACCTCCCGGCCCAGCCGCCCGACGTAGAGCGCTGCCTCGAAAAGGTGAGTCACCGTTGCCAACGTTTCCCGGCCGTCCGAGGGGTCCTGCCGGACGGCCTGCAGGTCGGCGTCGATCCGGTCCAGCACTTCCTGCGTCGTCGCCAGGTTTCCGGCCGATTCGAGCACGAAGATGCGATCCGGCGCGGGGCGCAGCACGTGCAGTTTGCGGTAGGTGCTGACGTTGTCGACGCCCGCGTTGGTGCGGGTGTCGGCCAGGAACACCAGTCCCGCGTGCAGTCTCAGGGCGAGGCAATAGGTCATCGTCGGTCTCCTTGCCGGAATCGCGGGCTCGACGTCCCGGCACGTAGCGTAACTGTCGGACCGGGCGTCAGCATCGCGCCGAACCCGAACCCGAACCCGAACCCGAACCCGCCGCGGGCCGTGGTTTCGTGGTGATCGGGGCGTTCGAGCTCGTGCGATCCATCTGGAGCGAGGCCGTCGCTACAAGTTTGGCCACGCGAGTGCGGTGGTGCTGTGCCGTGGTGCTGACCTGTTCGAGTGCGGATGGGTCGGTTGGGGGTGCCTAAAGCCGGGTTCTGAGGCGACGTGTTCTGCCTCCGAGGACCGGCGTGGATGATCGGCGGGCACGCGAACCGGCACCCCGCAGGGCTCCCGGATACTGACGAGTATCAGCTGGATCGTGATCTTCGGTCGCCCGGCGGATTCATCAAATTCATCAAATTCATCAAATACATCAAATTCATCAAAGGCGATGGTGGCATGGTGGGTGGGCAAACCGGTCGTCGAACAATGGATGATTCATCGGGTCGGCGTGGTGATTGCAAGGCTGCTGGACATGCCGCACGTTTCGGGTGAACGGGTGAACCGAAGAGCGGGACTGATTTGGACGTACGGCCGTCGGTTCCGGGGGAAGTATCGCGACGTCGCTCCTGCAATCACGTCCGCGCTGACAACCTTAGGGTTGGAGCGCCGAAAAAATTCAGCCAGGGTTGGGCCGACGAAATTCTATCTGCTGGGCACATCCGAGTAACCGAGAATCGCGAAAGCGTGAGATGGCTCGAGGATTTGTCGATCGCACGGCCCGGTCGGCGCGTCCGATTCGGCGCGGCGTCCGGACCCAAAGAATCGCGCGCTCTGGAGAACCGCGAACCTTGCAGGCTCGCGTTCGGGGGTGCCCTGGCCATCGCCTTGTCCTGTCCTGTCCTGTCCAAGGAGCGTCGCGGACGGCGATGTCATCCGACCCCGCGCGCTGTGCCACGATGCTTCTGATCCAGTTCGGGAACCGCTGCGGCCCTGCGGCTCTCGTCAGGGGTGACTGTCGTACCCCTGATGTAGCGTTCTTGGTATGGATGGATCCACGGACCGGAGCGCTCGCCGGGCGACCGAGTTGATCGACGAGTTGGTGGTCGGTCATCGGGCGTTGGCGCGGGCGCAGGCGCGGTGCGCGGCGTTGATGATGGAATTCGCCGAGACCCGTTCGGTGTGTGATCGGCGGGTCATCGCCGACCGTGCGGCTGCGGGGGTGGAGGCCAGGTACAGGGCGGGTGAATTCGCCGGCACGGAAATCAGCCTGGCGCTGAAGGAATCGAAATACTCGGTGCAGCGGACGATGGTGATCGCCCGCCGGCTGCGGGCGGACACCCCCGATGCGTGGGATGCCTGGCGGGCCGGTGACATCACCTATGACAAGGCCGAGCGGATCAGCCGGACCTTGGGCCGGTTGGTTCGGGACGATTCCAAGGCCCTTTTGAACGCTGTGGTCGTGGACGTGGCGGTGTGTAAGACCGGCGAGTTGTTGGGGCGGTGGTTGAACCAGTTCGTGGCCCGGGTCGAGCCGGACGAGCAGGACGAGCGGATCGGCCGGTCGCTGGCGGACCGGTACGTCTCGGTGCGCCCGGACCTGGACGGGGTGAGTGTCCTGTCGGCGGCGTTGTCGTCGTTGGATGCCGCGGCGATCGACCGGGTGCTGACCGCGATCGCCGCGGTCGCTGAACCGGGCGATACCCGCACCATGCAGCAACGCCGCGCCGACGCGCTGGTCGATGTGCTGCTGGGCCGGATCAGCAACGGCGGCCGCACACGCTGGGACGGGTCTGACGACTACGGCATCGAGGACACCGGTGTCGACGATGCCCAGGGCAACGCTGTCGACGGCGACCCGGCTAACGGTGAGGCGGTCGCGGAGGAACGGGATACCGCCTCCGACCAGGGACCAACCCCCGACGTTGCCGACGCAGGTCGTCGCGACAGCTCCGACGCCGACGCCGACGCCGACGCCGACGCCGACGCCGACGCCGATCCTGACGTGGGTGGCGACGCCGATCCTGATGTCGGTCCGGTTGACGATCTGGATCTCGAAGCCGACGGTGCTGATGACGGCGACCGCGACGACGGCGACCGCGACGACGGCGACCACGACGCCGCCGCCGAGGAATCCGAGGCCGACAACGATGTGGATGTCGACGACTGGAATCTGCCGGCGTCGGCGTTCCGGCCCGACCCACCCCGCGCCGACAACCGCACCCTGATCGGGCCAAACCCCGGCGCCCACGGCGGGTCCCGCACACCCACCGCGGTGCACCCCTGCACGTGCGGCGGCCGCGCACCCAGGCCCGCCGCGAGTGTGCAGATCCGGCCGGTGCAGGTCAACATCGGCGTCATCATCTCCGCCGCATCGCTGCTCGGGTTCACCAACACCCCAGGACAACTCGCCGACCGCTCCGCCCTCATCCCCGCCGACACCCTCCGCGACCTCGCCGCCAGACCCGGCACACTGTTCCACCGGCTGGTCACCGACACGAGCGGCAACCTGCTGGAGGTCAACGAACTCGGCCGGTTCCCGTCGAAGAAGCTGGCGCTGGCCGTCACCTACCGCGACGGCGTCTGCAATTCGGACACCTGCCACGTCTCGGCCACCCGCGGCGACCTGGACCACGTCGTCCCCGTCCCCGCAGGACCCACCACCGCAAGAAACCTGAAGGCGCGCTGCAGAAAAGATCACCGGGCCAAGACGCATGCGGGACATCAGACGGAACGCACCGGACCACGCACGACGACCTGGACGACACCGACTGGCCACACATATGTCAGCCACGACGACCCGCTGCCCGTCGAAGAATTTCCCGTGGATCCGCCGTGATCCAAAAAGCGCTCGCAATTCCGTCTGTGTACCGATTGCATCGGCAACGGCGCCCGTGACGGAGTCCTCGTCCTGCAGGGTCGCCCGGGCCGCCGGGCCGCTCTACTCGCGCGTTTTCCACCGCTGCACCCGCAAAGCCAAGCTGGGCAAAGGATTTGGTGGCTGACTTCCTCAGCTGACCACTCTGGCGCGGCTGCCAATTTCATTGGTAGCCTCTTGGCATGAAGGCAAGCATTGACAGTGCCGGAAGATTGGTGATTCCCAAAGTCCTGCGTGACAGGCTAGGTCTCCGTCAGGGAACGGTAGATGTCGAGGTGGACGGGGCCGACCTTCGCGTCCGGCCGCACGCCGCGGACACCCTCGACGAGCAGGACGGGTGGCTGGTCATCGGTGCCACGGGCCAGCCTCTCTCCGATGACGATGTGCGTGCGTTGCGGGATGCCGATCAGCGGTGACCGACCTGCGGAACCCGGAACTGCTGGTCGACATCAGCGTGGCGGTCGCGCTCAGCGTCGCCGATCACGAAGGGCGTGCGGCGGCGCTGTCCACGGTCGACGGCATGCCGATAGGTCTGGCCGGCCATGCTGCCTTCGAGACATTCTCGGTACTGACCCGCCTGCCCGGACTCGCGCGTCGGACTCCTACGGCTGTCGGTCGACTACTGGCCGCCAATTTCCCGTACAGCCGGTTCCTCGACGAGAAGACCGCGGCCGAGGTGCTGGGCCGGTTGGCCGGGATCGGAATTGCCGGCGGCGCGGTCTACGACGCGCTGGTTGCCGCGGCTGCCGCCAAGCATCAGGTCCCGCTTGCGACCCGAGATCTTCGCGCCCTCCGTACTTACCGGGCGTTCGATGTCGAGGCGGTGATCATCCGCTGACCCCAGCGACTGGACAACTCAGTGCAGATGACGCCGCCAATCGGTGGGCACCTTGCCACGCGGCCCCGGCGTCGGCTGGTCCAACGGATGGCTCACCGGCGGCGCCAGTTCCGGCCCGTCGTAGAACTGCTCGTCCTTGAAATCCCAGAACCACTCCTCCCCGGGCTCGAAGCTGGTGATCAGCGGATGCCCGCTCGATGTCGCGTGCTTGGTGGCGTGCTGGGAGGGGGAGGTGTCGCAGCACCCGATGTGCCCGCATTGCGCACAGCGACGCAGGTGGAACCACCAGCCGCCGGTGGCCAGGCACTCGGCACAACCGTCGCCGCTCGGCGGTACTGACGGGTCGACACCGGCGATCTCGTTCACGAATCAAGCTCCAAGGAATCCTGGTCGATGGTCAGGTCGGTGGATCCGGATGCATCGGGTCTCCCGGGTCCGGTCAGCGGGAGCCAGACCCGGAAACGGGTGTCACCCGGCTGGGACTCGACCCCGATGTCGCCGTGGTGCTTGTTCACCACGATGCGCCAGGAGATGTCCAGGCCCAGCCCGGTGCCCTGGCCGATGGGTTTGGTGGTGAAGAACGGTTCGAAGATCCTGTTGCGAATATCCTGCGGCACACCAGGTCCCGTATCGCAGATCTCGACCAGCGCGCAATCCTTGTCCTGCGATGTGCGCAGGGTGAGCGTCCCCACGCCGTCCATTGCGGCGATCGCATTGTCGATCAGGTTCGTCCACACCTGGTTCACCTCGCCCGCGTAGACCGGAACCGTCGGCAGCGTGCGGTCGTAGTCCTTGACGACCTCGATGTTGTCACCGATCTTGCGGCCCAGCATCAACAGCGTGCTGTCCAGCAGTTCGTGCACGTCGACGACCTGGTACGGCGCTCGGTCAATCTGCGAATACTGTTTCGCCGCCCCGACCAGGGTGGAGACCCTGGTGGTCGAGTCCTGGATCTCGTCCATCAGCATCTCGGTTTCGACGGTGTAGTTCAGCCAACGGATCGCACCCTCGAGCGTGTCGCTCTCCACGGTGGCGGCCACCTTGTTCAGGAATTCCTCGTCCAGGCCTGCTTGCACGAACGTCGGCGCAAGGTCCCAGCCACCGTCGATGCCGTGCGCATCGAACCAGTCGCCGAGCTGGTCCTCGCGGTCCGACGCTTCCATGGCGGTCAGGGTCGGCGCCTTCGCGACGCGCTCGACCGCGTCCTCCTGCAGCGTGACCAGGGTCGCGAGGGAGGCTCGGTCGAACTTTCCCGAGGCGATCATGCCGAGCTTGTGCCGCATTCCGGCCACCCGGTCCCGCAGCAGCGAAGTCGCCCGCATCGCCGCCGCAGCCGGGTTGTTCAGCTCGTGCGTCAGCCCCGCGGACAGTGACCCCAACGCCAGCAAGCGCTCTCGCTGGCCGGTCGCCTGCTGTACGCTCTGCATGCCGTAGAACAGGCCCTCGAGCATGTGAATCGCCATCGGGAACCACTCGCGCATGAGCTCGGCGAAGGTGTCGGCCGACAGCACGAAGAACCGGGACGGAGTGAGGACCCGCATGGAGTTGTTGTAGACCTGCGGAACGCGGTCGCCGAGATAGGACCGCCAGGCGCCGGCGTACACGCCGCGCTGCTGCGTCCGACTGGTCTCCACATCGTCCTCGCCGACCCGGCGATAGAGCACGATCGAGCCGTCCAGCATCACGTATAAACAGGTCGCCGCTTCGCCCTCGCGGAATGCCCAGCCCGAATCTATGAGCTCGACATACCCTCGCTCGCATAGCGTCTCGAGCTGCGGATCGGTGAGTTTCTCGAAAAGGAAGAGCGTGCGTAGTTCCGCGGTGTCGCATTTCAGGGGGACGTCCGAGATGGGATTCATGTCAACGCTTCTCCAGGTATCGATGGACCAGCATGACGGCCATCGCACCCTCGCCGACGGCGGAGGCCACTCGCTTGGCCGACTCGGCACGGGCGTCGCCGGCGACGAAGATGCCGGGCACGCTGGTTTCCAGGTGGTAGGGCGCTCTGTCGGCGGTCCAACCTCGGGGTTGGGTGCCCTCCACTGGCAGATCGGGACCGGCGATGACGAACCCGCGGCCGTCACGCAGCACCACGCCGTCCAGCCAATCAGTGCGCGGCGCCGCTCCGATGAACACGAACAGCCGCTCGGTGTCCACGACTTCCGTTGTCCCTGAGGCGTTGTCGCGCAACGTGAGCTGCTCCAAGTGCTCGTTGCCACTGCCCGCGATGACCTCGGTGCTGGTCCGCACGGTGATGTTGTCGATCGCCCCGATCTGCTGCACCAGGTAGTACGACATACCGGCCTCCAGCGAGGCCCCGCGCACCAGGATCGTCACCGTCTTCGCGCGCCTGGACAGGTAGACGGCCGCCTGTCCCGCGGAGTTCGCGCCGCCGACGATGTAGATGTCCTGATCGGCGCAGGCGTCCGCCTCGCTGATCGCCGATCCGTAGTAGACGCCGCGGCCGGTGAGCTCGCCCAGCCCTGCGCCGGTGAGTTGCCGGTAGGTCACCCCGGTGGCCAGGATGATGGCATGCGCGCTCAGCCTCGCGCCGTCGGAGAAGCGGATCGTCCGGGCGGACCCGTTGAGTTCGATGCCGACCACCTCGCGGGCGGTGACGAACTCGGCGCCGAACTTGGCCGCCTGCCGGCGGGCCCGATCCGTCAGCTGATTGCCGGACACCCCATCCGGGAAGCCGAGGTAGTTCTCGATTCGCGAACTCTGCCCGGCCTGCCCGCCGGCTGCGGTGCGCTCGATCAGGATGGTCCGCAGACCTTCGGACGCCCCGTAGACCGCCGATCCCAGGCCGGCCGGTCCGGCACCGATGACCGCGAGGTCGTAGAACTCCTCGGCCGGTTCGGTGCCGAGACCGACCTTCGCGGCCAGTTCCGCGTCGGTCGGTTCCACCAGCACGTCGCCGGACGGGGTGATGACGACCGGCAGGTGCAGGTCGTCGGCACCGGCCGCCTTCAGCAGCCGCTGCCCCTCGGGCTCGTCACACAGGTATGGGCGGTACGGAACACCGTTGCGGGCCAGGAATTCTCGAACATCCGACGTGCGGGCCGACCAGCGGTGCCCGACCACCTTGGTCTCCAGCACGGCCCGATGGTCGGTGGCCTTCCACGCTGACAGTTGGTCGTCGAGCACAGGGTAGAGCTTCTCCTCCGGCGGATCCCAGGGTTTGAGCAGGTAATAGTCCAGATCCACCACATTGATGGCGTCGATGGCCGCCTCGGTGTCGGCGTACGCCGTCAGCAACACCCGGCGGGCTGTGGGGTAGGAGTCCATGGCCTGCTCGAGGAACTCGATGCCCGACATCTGCGGCATCCGGTAGTCCGCGAGCAGCACCGCCACCTCGTCGCCGCGCTTCTTCATCTCCCGTACGGCGTCCAGCGCCTGCTGGCCGGACTCGGCGCGGACGATGCGGTACGCCTCGCCGTACTTGCGCCGCAGGTCACGGGCGACGGCGCGGGACACCCCAGGGTCGTCGTCCACGGTCAGGATCGCTGGGCGCGGGGCAGCGGCTGCCGTACTTGCCGTCATCCGAGGCCCGTCGGGGCGTTCGACTCGTTCACCGGGGACAGCTTACGGCCAGGTCGGGCAGTGGGGGAGGGCGTTCGCCGCCGGCGGACAGGGCGCCGGGTGCGAAGGTCCGCGACACCTCGCGCACTTCGGGGCGAGGAACCAGGAATTGTCGAGCTCTCACGGTAAATTCCCGCCATGTCGCGACGAATTGTCCTTTTCGCTCAATGAGGTTCCCTGGCGAATCGTCGACGAATTCGTCGCCGCGGAGCCGCAGTCGGCGCTGGCCCGGATCCTTTCCACCAGCAGCTGTGTCACCTCGCTGACCGCCGACCGCGGCCACCTGTCGCCGTGGACCACCTGGCCACCCTGCACCGCGGGGTCAACGACGAACGGCACATGATCGCCAACTTCGGGCAGAACCGGAGCGTCGTGGACGAGCAGTTCCCGCCGGTGTGGGAACTGCTGCGCCGCGCCGGCCTTCCGGTCGGGTTCTGCGGCACGCTGCACACCTACCCGGTCCCAGCCGATATCAAGACCTACAGCTTCTACCTGCCGGACACTTTTGCCTCCGAGCCGGCCGCCTACCCGGCCGAGCTGGAGACCTTCCAGGCGTTCAACCTGACGATGCAGGGCGTCGTCGCGCAACGTCGACACCGCGATCCCGCGCGCGGTGGCGCGCACGCTGCTGTGGTCCGCCCACCGGCTCGGCATCATGCCGGGCACCTTCGCCGCGCTGGCCCAGCATCTCTTGGCCGAGCGCCGCAAGCCCTGGCTGACAACCCGCCGCCGCGGCGACATCGTCCGGCCTTCAGCTTCTTCTTCTCCAACCACGTCGCGTCGGCGATGCACCGCTACTGGGCGGCGGGTCACCCAGCTGACTACGACCAGCTCGACCTGGGCGAGGACTGGCTACAGCGCTACCGCGGCGAGGTGCCCTGGGCGATGCTCCGCGCCGACGACATGATCGCCAGGCTGGCGGACTTCGTCCAGGCCAACCCTGGCTCGGAGTTGTGGATCGCGTCGTCCATGGGCCAGGGCCCGACGTTCGCGCAGCGGTTGGAGACCCAGCTGTACCTGGATGATCTGCCGGCGTTCATGGCCGGGCTGGGTTCGGGGCCGGAGGGTTCAGGATCGAACCCGGTGCCGACCGATCGCTGGAGCGAGCGGCCGGCCATGCTGCCGCAACGCAACGTGCGGGTTGACCCGGAGTACGCCGACGGATTCGAAGCCGCGCTGCGCAGCGTCACCGTGGCCGGTGCGCCG
>JBBQJM010000125.1:0-9590 GCA_038325895.1 Mycobacteriales bacterium | reverse complement strand
GTCACCTGCGGCTACAACCTGACGTAGAGGCGCAGCGTGACGTACGCGGACACCGCGGCCAGCCCGGCCCCGATCGCGATCAGGATCGGTGACACCCACACCAGGGTGGCGCCGTCGATGTCCGGCAGGATCCCGGAGCGGATCACCGGGCCGAGCGCCTTGTCCACGAACAGGAACTTCGCGCCGATCAGGCCCAGGATGGCCAGGCCCGCCCCGATGATGCCGGCCGTCACCGCCTCGATCATGAACGGCAGCTGCGTCCGCCATCGGGAGGCGCCGACCAGCCGCATGATCGAGGTCTCTGTCCGCCGGGTGTAGGCCGCGATCTGCACCATGTTCGAGATCAGCAGCAGGGCGGCCAGCGCCTGGATCAGCGCGATGATGATGGTGGCGTTGCGGATCCCGTTGAGCAGGCTGAACAGCCGGTCAAGGAAGGCGCTCTGATCGGCCACCGATTGCACGCCGGGCTTGCCGTCGAACTGCTCGGCGATCACCCGGTAGCGCTGCGGATCGAACAGCTTGACATGAAAGGACGCCGAGAGGGCTTCAGCGGTGCCGATCTCCAGCAGCTCGGGCTGACCGGCGAACTGTTGCTTGTACCGCTCGTAGGCGGCCGCCTGGCTCTCGTACTCGATGGTCTCGACGTCGGTGTTGGCCTGCAGTTGCTTGTTGATGTCCACGCACGGTGATTCCCGGCAATCGGGGTCCTGTGCCGACTGGTCGGGCGTCAGATAGATCGTCACCTCGACCTTGTCGCCGTAGACGTCGCGCATCTGGTCGGTCATCCGGGCGATGATCAGGCCGCCGCCGAGCAGGCCGAGAGAGATCGCAGTGGTCAGGATCATCGCGATCGTCATGGTGATGTTGCGGCGAAGTCCGTTCAGGACCTCGGTGACGACAAATCCGGCTCGCATGTGTGCCTTTCATATCCAGCACTTGGCCGCAATCGCGCGGCCAGCTGTTACCTCGGATACCCGGACCGGCACGGCCCGGGTCAGTGCATGGGTGGTCCGTTCAAGATGGTCAGATCAGCATGGACCGGGTGGCTACCGCCCGACGCCGTACACACCGCGCGCCTCGTCACGGACGACCTTGCCCAGCTGCAGTTCGATGACCCGGCGGCGCATCGAGTCGACGATGGCGTTGTCGTGGGTGGCCATCACCACCGTGGTGCCGGTGCGATTGATGCGTTCCAGCAGCAGCATGATGTCCGCGCTGGTGTCCGGGTCGAGGTTGCCGGTGGGTTCGTCGGCCAGCAGCAGCAGCGGCCGGTTCGCGAACGCCCGAGCGATCGCCACCCGCTGCTGCTCACCGCCGGACAACTCGTGCGGCAGCCGGTTGGCCTTGCCCTCCAGCCCGACCATCTCCAGCACCTCGGGAACCACCTGTTTGATCGACGCCCGGGATCGGCCGATCACCTCGAGTGCGAAGCCGACGTTCTGCGACACCGTCTTGTTGGCGAGCAGCCGGAAGTCCTGGAACACGCAGCCCAGTCGACGGCGGTGCGCCGCGATCTTCGAGCGACGCAGGTGCACCAGATCGGCGCCGCCGACCTCGAGGTCACCGCTGGTCGGCACGTCCTCGCGCAGCAGCAGTCGCAGAAAAGTCGACTTCCCCGATCCTGACGGACCGATGAGAAATGCGAATTCGCCTTTCTCGACGTCGATGGTCACGTCCTCGAGAGCCGGCCGGGTCGAGGTCTTGTAGCTCTTGGAGACGTGCGACGAATGAATCACAACAGCGGAGTGTAAACGGTCGATCGCTATTTGGACGTAATCTGCCGACCGCCGCGCACGGTCGGTGACGGGATCGATCTGTCGCAACGAGGCATCCGCTCACTCCGACGGGGCCGTCCGAGGCTTCCCACCCTGCAGAACCGCCCGTACCGGACCGTGCAGCAGACCGTTCGTGGCCAGCGCACTGCTGGTCAGTGCGCCGGATGGCTGACCCTGGATATCGGTCATCCGACCCCCCGCCTCGGTGACGATAGGAACCAGCGCGGCCAGGTCCCACAGGCTCAGGTCCGGTTCGGCAGCGATGTCGACCGCACCCTCCGCCACCAGCACGTACGAGTAGAAATCGCCGTACGCCCTGGTCCGCCAGCAGGCGTCGCACACGGCAGCGAAGGCGTCATCGAGCCCGGCGGGAACGTGGGGTCCCCGCCATTCGGACATTTCGGAAAACGACAGCGAGGCGTCGGCCAGGTCGCCGACCTGGGACACCCGGCAGGGCCGGGCGGGGTGGTCGCCGAACCGAGTGAACGCACCCCGTCCCGACGCCGCCCACCACCGCCGGGCCAGCGCCGGCGCCGAGACCACCCCGACGGTGAACGACTCGCCGTCCAGCAGGGCGATGAGCGTGGCCCACACCGGCACGCCCCGAACAAAATTCTTCGTGCCGTCGATCGGGTCGATCACCCAGCGCCGGCGTGCGGGGCCCGCGCCGGAGCCCGCCCTGCCGCTGCCGCTGCCACTGCCGCCGCCTTCGGCTTGCCCGTACTCCCCGCCGTACTCCCCGCCGTACTCCCCGCCGTACTCCTCGCCGAGCACCGCGTCCAGCGGCCGCTGCGCGGCGAGCACCGCACGCAAGGCCCGCTCCACCGCCATGTCGGCATCCGACACCGGGGTGAGATCGGGTTTGGTGCGCACCTGCAGGTCGACGGCACCGAATCTGGGCAGGCTGATCGCGTCGGCGATGTCGGCCAGGTGCAGGGCGAGGGTGAGGTCGTCAGCGGTGACGTCCGGGTCTGCTTCCGTGCTCGATGCGCTCACCCGGCACACAGTAGGGCGAGCAGCGGCACACTGGTCGCGACCGGGAAGCCCCGCCCGGAAAGGATCTGCCATGTCAGCCCAGATGCCACAGCCGACGCGCTCGATCGCCGAATGGGCTGACCAGCAGGCCCTGCCCCGGGTCGTGACGGTGTCCGCACTGCTGGCCGGAGCCCAGGGCGTTCATCCGCTGGACGACGGACCCGGCAAGTCCGGTGCTCGGCTGGAGCGGCTGCGGATCGATGGTGTCGATCTCGTCGCCAAGTACCTCGACCCGGTGGGCGACTGGACGGTCCGCGCGTCCGGGGTGCTGGGCGGGCCGGTGGCCAGGCTCTGGACCAGCGGGATCCTGCACCGCCTGCCCGACTGCCTGAACCAGCCGATCGTCGGGGTGGGCGCGGACAAAGCGGCAGTCGCTCCCGTGGTTGCGGGCGCGGCCGGCGCGGTGGGCCACCCCACTGTCCTACTCATGCACGACGTCGGGGCCTACCTCATCCCGGCGACCGACGAACTGCTCCCGCTCGCCACCCACCTGCGCCTGCTCGGCCACATGGCCGCGATGCACGCCGCGTTCTGGGGCGGTGGCCCGGAGATCGAGGTGGTGCCGGTGATGCACCGCTACCTCGAGCTCTCGCCGTGGACGGCGCTGGCCGAGTCCGCCATCGGCTCGACCCACCTGGTGCCCCAGCTGATCGGCCGGGGCTGGCCGATGCTCGCGCAGGTGGCGCCCGCCGCGGCCGCCGTGGTCACGCCGTTGGCCTGGGATCCCGGACCGCTGGTGCAGGCGCTGGCGACCACCCCGCAGACCTTCGTGCACGGCAACTGGAAGCTGGACAACCTCGGGATTGACCCTTCGGGGCGCACCATCGTGCTCGACTGGGAGATGCCGGGACGGGGCGCGGCGCTCAGCGACCTGGCCTGGTATCTGGCGATCAACTGCCGACGGCTGCCGCAGCCCAAGGAGGCCGCGATCGAGGCCTACCGGTCGGCGCTGGAGGACCTGGGCATCGACACCTCGCCCTGGTGGGATCGTCAACTCGCGCTCAGCCTGCTCGGAGCGCTCGTGCAATTCGGCTGGGAGAAGGCGCTTGGCGGGTACGACGACGAACTGGCCTGGTGGGAAGAAAGGGCGATCGCCGGCGCGCGGGTGTTGGCGTCATCGTGACGGCCGAGCGGGCGCACCGCGCGTCACCGAGATGGGCTGTGCCACCGACGATGTCGAGGCGTCACATGAGTTGCCGCAGCAGTGGGTCCGGCCGTGGGTCGGCCGGAGACACCCGGATCCGCGCATCGACGACGAAGGCCCCGTCGCTGCCACAGATCACCGGGTCGAGTTCGATCTCCGCGACCTGCGGCAGATCGTCGGCCAGCGCACCGACCCGCACCATCAGGTCGCACATGGCCGCCCGCGCCGCGGGCGTGCCGAAGTAGCCGTCCAGCACCGGAGCGGTGCGCAGGCCGTGGAGCATCGCGTCGGCATCCTCGGCAGAGATCGGGGTCAGCCGGAATATCCGATCGGCGATCAGGTTGGCCAGGATGCCGCCCGCGCCGACCATCACCGCCGGTCCGAAGCGGTCGTGCTGCACCGCTCCGACGATCATCTCCATCCCGGGCGGCGGTGTGGGCTGGAGCAGCACTCCGGGGGAATCCGTTAGTAGCGAAGAGATCTCGGCGAACGCGGTGCGCAACGTGGGCTCGTCGGTGGCGGCAATTCTGACCACGCCGAAATCCCGCGGACGCATCACGCCCGCATCCAACGACAGCGACAGCGGGTATCCGAGATGGTGCCCGGCACGGATCGCGGCGTCGAGGTCGACGGCTACCCGTTGCGCGGCAACGGCGATGCCGTAACAGCTGAGCAGCAACGCGACATCGTCGGCACCCATCCACGAGATACCCATCGCCACCTCTCGGGTGACGAGCTCCAGCGCACCGATCTGGTCGATGCCGTCCGGACGAACGACCTCAGGGGTAGGGGCCGCCCGCATCTTGGCGTACCTGACGGCGGCGGCCAGCGCCGTCACCGCCGGCTCGGGGAAGGTGAACACCGGCAGCGCCCGCGCCATGCCGTTGATGGGAATCGAGAACGACGACGCCCCCACCCGTGCGGCGATCACCGGCTTGTCGCTGATCCCGGCGGCCGCGGCGATCTGCCTCATCGCCCAGTCGGCGTCGGCCACCGCGGTGTCACTGAAAACGGCCAGCACGGCATCGATCTCGGGCGCGGCCAGCAGGACGCGCACGGCGTCCCCGATGTCGGTGGGATCGATCTCGGCACCGAGGTCGACGGGGTTGGCACAGGACGGCGCCGCGGGCGCGAGTATGCGGAGCCGGCGCTCCGTGTCGGCGGTCAGGTTCTCGACGGTGAGCCCCGCGCCGTCGGCGGCGTCGGCGGCCAGGATGCCGGTCCCGCCGGAGTTGCTGACCACGGCGACCCGGGCGCCGGCCGGGAGCGGTTGGTCGCACAACACCCTTGCCGCATCGAGCATCTGCTCCATGGTGTCCACCCGCAACACGCCGGCCTGCGCGAAGAACGCGTCGACCACGTCGTCGGAGGCCGCTGCGGCGGCGGTGTGCGTCATCCCGGCGCGCTGCCCTGCCGCCGACCGGCCGGCCTTGATGGCGATGATCGGCTTGGCGCGGGCGACCCGGCGCGCAATCCGGGACAGCCGGCGCGGGTTGCCGAAGGATTCCAGGTACATCGCAATCACTCTGGTGCGCTGGTCCTGCTCCCAGGCCAGCAGCAGGTCGTTACTGCTGACGTCGGACTTGTTGCCCACCGAGATGAATTGGGAGACACCCAATCCGCGCCGGGATGCGGCGTTGAGGACGGCAACGCCGAGCGCGCCGGACTGGGACACCAGGCCGAGGCCGCCGGGTTTCACCGACAACGGCACGAAGGTGGCGTTCAACCGGACGGCGGGGTCGGTGTTGAGCAGTCCGAGGCAGTTCGGCCCGACCAGCCGCATACCGTGGGCGCGGGCGATCTCGACGATCTCGTCCTGGCGAACCTGACCCTCGTCGCCGGTCTCTGCGAAGCCGGCCGTGATCACCACCGCGCCGTGGATCCCGCGTTCGCCGCAGTCCCGAAGTACGTCCGGGACCTGCTGAGCCGGTACCGCTATCACCGCGAGGTCGGGCGCGGCCGGCAGCAGCAAGGCCGACCGCACGCACGGCACGCCGAGGACCGAATCGAGGTGCGGGTGGACCGCGGACAGCTCACCGGTGAAGCCGCCGAACAGGATGTTGCGGAGGATCTGGTGACCGACCGAGTCCGGTCGATCACCGGCGCCGACCACCACCACCGACGCGGGCGAGAGCACCCGGCGCAGGCTCGCCGCGTCCGCGGACCGCTCCCGTTCGCCGATGACCCCGACCGATTGGGCATCGGGGGTGAGTTCGATGGTGACGAGCGCGGTGCTGCCCTCGAACTGCACCTGGGTGGGAAACCCACCGTGCCGCAGGGCGTGCATGGCCGTGTAGTTCGCGCTGAGCACATCGGCCACGAATCGGGCGACGCCGTCCCGCCGGGCGGCGACCGCCAGATGCTCGACCAGCAACGTGCCGATACCCTCGTGTTGCCGGGCGTCGGTCACCAGCAACGCCAACTCGGCGGTGTCGTCGTCCACTCGCTCGTAGGCCGCGACGCCGACGATCTGCTCGCCGATCCACGCCGTGAGGGCCTGGTGGTCGGCGCTCGTCGGCCGAACGAGCCGCTCGGCGTATTTCTCCGTGGCGTGCCGGCCCACCCCGAAGAAGCGTAGATACAGGGAGCGATCCGATGCACCGACATGCAACTCGCGCAGTGCTTGGACATCCGTCGCCACCGCGGAACGGATGTGTACCAAACCCCCGTCGGCGCGCACCGCGTCAATTCCGTCCAATCCCCTCACCGGCCCAGTATGACCCACCCTGTTTCAGCCATCGGTAGTCCGAGACCGAGTCGACCGATTCCCGATGGACTGAAGAACCGATGTGACAAGGCATTGGCCCGCGGTCGGTTCACCGGTGACGACTTTCCTGCCGGAGTGCGGGGCGAGGAGGAAAAGCGCCGCGAAGACGTGACTTTCGGCTCTGGCCGACACGCCTATGGCGGGCCGTCGTCACGATGGGCGGGCGGCTGTCGCGGTGTGACCGGTGACGAGAGTGGCGTTGATCACCCTTTGGCCGTCCCGGGAAGGACGTCGATACAGCCACATCTACTCGATAGGATTCCTGCCGAAATCCGGCGTTGCCGGTCCGGCCACGAACAGTTTCCGGTGGAACCCCTCGTAGGCCGCTACCAGGAGTCCGACGACCCGGATTCGGGCACAGGCGAAGTGGTGCCGACCCTGCATCCGCAGGTGCACAAGTGCTGCAGGTCGGCCTCACTCAGCCGGTTCATCCCCCGATCGCGTAGATCACCTGGACGATCACGCTCAGTTCCTGGCTGCCCGGTTCGAGGGGTACCGATGCCGCTGCGGTGTCGGCTCCCGCCATGGCGGGGTAGATCGTCGGCGTCGCGGAAGGTGTCTCGGTGACGGAACGGATGGCCCCGAGTTGAACTCCGGCGGCGTCGGCCATCTGCTTGGCCTGGGACTGCGCGCGTCTGACCGCGTCCGCGCGAGCCTGCGCCCGCAGCGCGCTGTCGTCATCGATGGAGAAGGACAACTGCTGTACGCGAACCGCGTCACCCGCCGTCTTCGCGGCCGCGTCGATCACCGAGCCCGCGGTGCTGATGTCCCGCAACTTGGCGGTGACCATGTTCGTCACCTGATAACCGGTGATCTGCTGACCCTTTTCGTCGTACGAGGGATTGATCGAGAGCTGGCTGGTTTGCAGGTCGGCCGGTGCCACTCCGCTGTCCTTGAGCACCCCGATCACGTCGGCAGCCTTCTTGTTGTTGTCGTCCAACGCAGTCTGGGCCGAGGCGGACTGGGTCTGTACTCCAATGACGATCGTCACCACGTCCGGTGTGCCGCTGATCGTTCCGATCGCCTGGGCGGAGATGGAACCGTCCGTGACGCCGGGGTTGGCGGTTGCCGTGGCCCCGGAATCGGCGGACCCGGCGCCGACGGCCCCGGACTCGGCGGCCCCGGACTCGGCGGCCCCGGACTCGACGGCCCCGGACTCGACGGCCCCAGAGCTGACGGCCCCGGACTCGATGGCCCCAGAGCTGACGGTGTCCACCGCCCCGGAATCGACGGCGTCGGCGGCCGGGGAATTCACGGCGACGACAGCCGCAGTCGATGCCACCCCGATCGGCCCGACGCCTGCGGACTCGGTCGCCGCCTGCTCCCCGGTCGCGCCGCACCCGGACAATGCCATTGCTCCGACGGCTGCGAGAACTATGACGGCTGCGACGATGAACGCGGGCTTTCCCATGTCTCCTCCTGGAGTCGGATGCTGCACAGGAGGACGGAGGACGGGCGCCCGTGGGTTGCACCCGTCACTTCATCGGTTCGATTCATCTCAGGAAAGGTTGTCCGCTCATGATCAACAACCACCGCGCCGTTCGCTACGGCATCACCGCTGTCGCTGTGCCACTGACCATTCTGTTGTCGGCGTCGTCATGCCAGTCCGCCAACGACGCCCCCGTGGTCAACGGCAATGAATCCGGGGATCAAACACCGGCAGAGATCATCGCCATGCCCGACGGCTTCTCCAACGTCGCCACCAAGTGCGACAAGTACGGCAACCGGGTTTACACCGGCTATCACAAGGGTGTGGACAGCCTGTCGATCTTCGTCGTTCCGCAGGATCCGTCCTGCAAGAAGTAGCCGCACGCCGCGGTCCGCGAGTCTTCGGCAAGTCGCTGACCTCGCCGTTGTGGACAGATTCCCGCTGACGGCCCTGGCCGGGATACCGTCACTTCTCGCACGGAGCTGTCCGGGGAAGCTGAGAAAGAACCCGGATCGCACCGGAGAAGCGCCCCGTGCCGACGTCAGGAGGGACTCCCGTGGCCGCGTCCACCGCCACCGAACACATCCACGACGAGGTCCGCGAGCTGATCCGCCGCCGCGGCATCGACCCGGTCACCGATCACCGGTCCACCCGCCTGCTGATCGACGAGGTGATCAGCCACTACGAGGAGCGGGTCCCGGTCTCGGCGCTGCCCCCGCTGCTGGATCGGGCCGGCGCGGTGCGCCACGTGTTCGACACCCTGGCCGGGTTCGGGCCGTTGCAGCGCTACCTCGAGGATCCCGCCGTCGAGGAGATCTGGATCAACCAACCCGGCCGGGTGTTCGTCGCCAGGAACGGCCGCTCCGAGCTCACCACCGTGGTCCTCACCGGCGATGAGGTCCGTGACCTGGTGGAACGCATGCTGAAGCCGTCCGGGCGTCGGCTGGATCTGTCGTCACCCTTCGTCGACGCCTTGCTGCCCGACGGCAGCCGACTGCACGCGGTGATCCCGGACATCACTCGCGAACACCTCAGCCTGAACATTCGCAAGTTCGTCGTCGCCGCCAACGGGCTCGAGGACCTGGTCGCGTTGGGCACTGTCACCGCCCACGCGGCGCGGTTCCTGGAGGCCGCGGTCGCGGCTGGGCTGAACATCATCGTGGCCGGCGGTACCCAAGCCGGGAAGACCACGCTGCTGAACACGATGATCAACTCGATTCCCGCCCGTGTGCGGGTCGTCACCTGCGAGGAGGTATTCGAGCTCCGGCCGAACCTGCCGGACGTGGTGGCGATGCAGACCCGGCAGCCGAACCTGGAAGGGCACGGGGAGATCCGGCTCCGCCGGCTGGTGAAAGAGGCGCTGCGGATGCGGCCCAGCCGGATCATCGTCGGCGAGGTACGGCAGGAGGAATCGCTGGACCTGCTGATCGCCTTGAATTC
>JBBQJM010000124.1:0-9673 GCA_038325895.1 Mycobacteriales bacterium | reverse complement strand
CATCGGCCTCGTTGCAGCGATCAGTATCGGCGTCGGTGGAATGATCGGCGCGGGAATCTTCTCCATTCTCGGCGTCGTCGCCGGCATCTCCGGGTCCGCGATGCCGTTGTCCTTTGCGATCGGCGGGGCTGTCGCGGGCCTGGCGGCCTACAGCTACGTTGCCCTGGGCAAGGCGTTCCCCAGCGTCGGTGGCGCCGTCACATTCCTCGTTCGTGGATACGGAGAGGGCGTAGTGTCCGGCGCGCTCAACATCTTTCAATACTTGGCGTACATCATCTCCATTGCCTTGTACGCAACTGGATTCGCGGCATATGCGGCCACTTTCATCGACCTGCCTTCAAAGGTGTGGGCGATCGGTGTCGTGCTCGCTTTCACGCTGGTGAATTTCCTCGGCAGCCGCGTGATGGGTCGTGCGGAATCCGTGATCGTGATCATCAAGGTGGGTATCCTCATCGTGTTCATCGCGGCCGCGTTCTCGGCGCTGGACAAGGCGGGCGCTGCGCGCCTGGAGCCGACGAGTTGGCCCGGCCCGCTGGCGATCATGACCGGGGCTGGTGTGTTGTTCGTGGGTTACGAGGGTTTCGGTCTCATCACCAACGCGGCAGCGAATATGCGCAGTCCCCGACGGGAACTCCCGCGGGCGATCTACGGCAGCGTGGCGATTGTTGTTGTGATCTACATCTTGGTCGCAGGCGGAGTGGTGACGAACGTCCCACTGAACGTTCTCGAAGGACTGGGAGACTCCGCTCTGGCCGTCGCCGCTGAACCCTCGCTCGGCCACACCGGGTTCACCCTGATCGCCATCGCCGCGCTGCTGTCGACCTCGTCGGCAGTCAACGCGACCCTGTTCGGAGCGGCGAACGTCGCTTACCAAATCGCCAAGAACGGCGGCCTACCGCCGGCGTTCGACCGCCAACTCTGGGGACGCGATGTCGAAGGGTTGTTCATCACGGCGGGCCTGGTCGTCTTCTTTGTGGTGTTGTTCCCGCTCAGCGCCGTCGCTTCGATGGGCAGCGCTGGGTTTCTCCTCGTCTACGCAGCGGTCAATTACGGCCACCTGAGAATCCGCCGACAGACCGGCGCGAGGGCATGGCCAATCGTCGGTTCGATCGGGGCGTGCCTGGCGCTGTTCGGGGTGCTCTTCTACTACATGCTGACGTCCGCGCTCAGCTCGGCGATTGCTCTCGTCATTACGTTCGCCGCAAGCTATCTTTTCGAAGTCGTCTACCGGCGCCGCACCGGTCGCACCTTCACCGAGATCATTCGGCAGACCGAACCGAAGCAGGTTCCTTGAGGCGGCGGCGTTCGGAGCCGGCCGCTCCAGTTGCCAGCGTAAAAAGGACACGCGTACTGTTAGCCCGGGGTCGGTGTTGAACCCTGCTGAGACGACCGACTCCACGCAGGGAACAATGGGCCACTGGTCCCACAGCGCCGCCCGAGGATCGTCACACGCCCGCGCCGATCTACGCCGCTTCAACAAGGAGAGTGCCGTGCCTGCCGCCAGCAAGGACAGCTTCGCCGCCAAGGACACGCTCACCGTGGGTGGGCAGAGCTACGAAATCTTCCGAATCGCCGACATCAAGGGGCTGGAGAACGCCTCGCGGCTCCCCTTCTCCTTGAAGGTGCTGCTGGAGAACTTGATCCGGACCGAGGACGGCGCGAACATCACCGCCGATCACATCCGGGCACTGGCGGACTGGGACCCGGCTGCCCAGCCCGCCATCGAGATCCAGTTCACCCCCGCGCGGGTGATCATGCAGGACTTCACCGGTGTGCCCTGCGTCGTGGACCTGGCGACCATGCGCGAGGCGATGGCCGATCTCGGCGGCGATCCCGACAAGATCAACCCGCTGGCGCCGGCGGAAATGGTCATCGACCACTCTGTCATCGCCGACATCTTCGGCCGGGCGGACGCCTTCGAGCGCAACGTGGAACTCGAGTACGAGCGCAACCGTGAGCGCTACCAGTTCCTGCGGTGGGGCCAGACGGCGTTCGACGAATTCAAGGTGGTACCGCCGGGCACGGGCATCGTGCACCAGGTCAACATCGAGTACCTGGCCAGGGTGGTGATGGCCCGGGAGGTCAACGGCACCCTGCAGGCCTACCCGGACAGCTGCGTCGGCACCGACTCGCACACCACCATGGTCAATGGGATCGGTGTGCTCGGCTGGGGCGTGGGCGGCATCGAGGCGGAGGCCGCCATGCTCGGCCAGCCCGTGTCGATGCTCATCCCGCGGGTGGTCGGCTTCAAGCTGACCGGGGAGATCCCGCCGGGCACCACCGCCACCGACCTGGTGCTGACGATCACCGAAATGCTCCGCAAGCACGGCGTTGTCGGCAAGTTCGTGGAGTTCTACGGCGACGGTGTCGGTGCGGTGCCGCTTGCCAACCGCGCCACCATCGGCAACATGAGCCCGGAGTTCGGGTCGACGGCCGCGATGTTCCCGATCGACGAGGAGACCACGAAATACCTGCGGCTCACCGGGCGGCCGGAACAGCAGGTCGCGCTGGTCGAGTCCTATGCCAAGACCCAGGGCCTGTGGCACGACCCGGACAAGGAACCGGTCTTCTCGGAATACCTGGAGCTGGACCTGTCGACGGTGGTGCCTTCGATCGCCGGGCCGAAGCGCCCGCAGGACCGCATCGAGCTCTCCGACGCGAAGAACTCGTTCCGCAAGGCCATCCACGACTACGTCGCCCTGAGCGCGAACACCCCGCACACCAATGTGGACGAGGCCTCAGAGGAGTCGTTCCCGGCCAGTGACCCGCCCGCCATCTCCTACGTCGATGAGGACGCCGACCTCGAGGTGGTGGCGGCTCTGAAGTCGGCTGCCGAAGGCTCGTCCGGGCGTCCGTCGAAGCCGACGCCGGTGGAGTCGGCCGAGTACGGCAACTTCATCCTTGACCACGGCGCCGTGGTGATCGCCGCGATCACCTCGTGCACGAATACCTCGAACCCGTCGGTGATGCTCGGCGCCGCTCTGCTGGCCCGCAATGCCGTCAACAGGGGTCTGACGGTCAAGCCCTGGGTGAAGACCACCATGGCTCCCGGATCGCAGGTCGTCACCGACTACTACGAAAAAGCGGGCCTCTGGCCATATCTGGAGAAGCTCGGCTACAACCTGGTCGGGTACGGCTGCACCACCTGTATCGGTAACTCCGGCCCGCTGCCGGACGAGATCTCGGCTGCGGTGAACGAGGCCGACCTGACCGTGGTCTCGGTACTGTCCGGGAACCGCAACTTCGAGGGCCGGATCAACCCGGACGTCAAGATGAACTACCTGGCCTCTCCCCCGCTGGTGATCGCCTACGCGCTGGCCGGAACGATGGACTTCGATTTCGAATCTCAGCCGCTGGGCACTGATACCGATGGCACCGACGTCTTTTTGAAGGACATCTGGCCGAACCTGCAGGAGATCCAGGAGACGATGGCCTCCTCGATCAACAAGGAGATGTTCGCCTCCAGTTACGCCGACGTCTTCGACGGCGGCGAGCGGTGGAAGTCGCTGCCCACCCCGCAGGGCAAGACCTTCGAGTGGGACCCGGAATCGACCTACGTGCGTAAGCCCCCGTATTTCGCTGATATGCCAGCAATGCCGTCTGATGTCACGGACATCTCGGGAGCCAGAGTCCTCGCCAAGCTCGGCGATTCGGTGACCACGGACCACATCTCGCCGGCCGGCGCCATCAAGGCCGATACCCCGGCCGGTCAATACCTGACCGAGCACGGCATCGTGCGCAAGGACTTCAATTCCTACGGGTCGCGCCGCGGTAATCACGAGGTGATGATCCGTGGCACCTTTGCCAACATCCGGTTGCGCAACCAACTGCTCGATGACGTTCAGGGCGGCTACACCCGCGACTTCACCCAAGGCGAAGGATCCGCGGCGCCCCAATCATTCATTTACGACGCGGCGCAGAACTATGCCGCGCAGGGCATTCCGCTGGTCGTGTTGGGTGGCAAGGAATATGGCTCCGGTTCGTCGCGGGACTGGGCGGCCAAGGGCACCGCGCTGCTCGGTGTGCGGGCGGTGATCGTCGAGTCGTTCGAACGGATTCACCGCTCCAACCTGATCGGCATGGGTGTCATCCCGTTGCAGTTCCCGCCGGGAGAAACGGTGAGGACCCTGGCGCTCAACGGCGACGAGACGTTCGACATCTCCGGGATCACCGATCTGAACGAAGGTCGGACCCCTCGCACCGTGAAGGTCACGGCCACCAAGCCGTCCGGCGCGGTGGTGGAGTTTGACGCGGTGGTGCGCATCGACACCCCCGGCGAGGCGGATTACTTCCGCAACGGCGGGATCATGCAGTACGTGCTGCGCAGCCTGCTGGCCGCGGGCGGCTGACCCGGCCCGGATTTCATGCCACGCGTCAGCGTCGACCACCTGCAGGCGCGACGCCGGCAGATCCTCGACGGTGCCCGTGCCGCGTTCGCGCGGCACGGGTACGAGGGGGCGACCGTCCGGATCCTGGAACAGGACATCGGGCTGAGTCGCGGCGCCATCTTTCATCACTACGCCGACAAGGACGCGCTGTTCCTGGCGCTGGCCACGCAGGACGCGGACATCATCGTGCAGACCGTCACCCAGCACGGCCTGGTCCAGGTGATGCGGGAGATGGTCGGCGCGCCCGACACCGGGCGGCTGGGTGTGCAGCTCGAGGTCGCCCGGCGGGTCCGCACCGACGCCGCCTTCAAGGCCACCTGGGCGCCTTACTCCGCGCGGATTCATCAGGCGACGCTGGATCGGCTGGATCGGCAGCGGGCCACCGGGTCACTCCGCGCCGACGTCGACGTCGAGCAGTTGGCCGGCTATCTGGAACTGGTGCGGGAAGGACTGATCGCGCACCTGGCGGCCGGCCTGCCGACGGATCAACTGGACGGTGTGCTGGACGTGGTCGAGGGTGCGGTGCGGCCACGGTGACGGCCGCAAGAGACCCGCAGCTGACAACCGGATCCTCGACCAGGGCGGGCGAAACCTCCTGCGCGCGAGCGGGTTCAGGCCAGCGTCAGGCCATCGCCTTGATCAGGGTGATCTGTGCGGAGCGCTCTGCGGCGAGCTGATCCGCCGGCGAGTTGGCCTGAGCTTGGTTCATCAGCGCGGTGATCGCCCGCACCGCGGCCGGCGGGCTCTCGACAAGGGCCGCGGTCAGGTCGGCAACGGCGGCGTCCAGCTCCTCGACCGGCACACAGGCCAGCGCCAGTCCGATCCGCACCGCCTCGTCGGCACTGACATGCCGTCCCGTCGCGCAGATCTCCAACGCGCGCTGGTACCCGACCGATCTGACCAATCGGGCGGTCCCACCGAGGTCGGGGACCAGGCCGAGGCTGACCTCGGCCATCCGGAACTGCGCGTCCTTTGCGACCACGATCAGATCACAGGCCAGGGCGAGCTGGAAGCCGGCGCCGATGGCGTGCCCGGACACCGCGGCGATCGAGACGAAACGCGGGTCGGCGAGCCAGCTGAACGCCTGCTGGAAGCAGGCGATGGCCTCGTCGGCCGCCGCGGTCGGAGCGAGCGCCAGCCTCCCCAGCAGCCCGGTCGGCGATCGATCGAAGGCGGAGCGATCCAGGCCGGCCGAGAACGACGCTCCCTCGCCGCTGACGATCACCACTCGGACCGTGCCCGGCAGGTGAGACCCCAGGTGCGCCAATGCGTCCCAGGTCTCGGGCAGCTGAGCATTGTGCACCTGCGGGCGGTTCAGGGTGACCGTGGCCACCGGCCCTTCCACCCGCAGCACAACATGACCACGATCGAGCAGGGCGTGGTCGATGGTGCGGTCGACTCCTTGTTCGGCGGACTGTCGTGTCGTGGGCGCGGTCACTTCTTCTTGGTACGGGTAGCCCCGCCTCGCCCACGGAGCGGCACTTCGGCATCGAGCAGCAGGCGATGCACGAACCCGTAGGAGCGACCGGTTCCTTCGGCCAGCGCGCGAATGCTCTGCCCCTTCTCGTACTTCTTCCTGAGATCAGCGGCCAGCTTGTCGCGAGCGACACCGGTGATCCGGGCACCCTTCTTTATGGTGATCGTCTTGGCGCTCTTCGATGTTGTTTTGGTCTCTGTGGCCACGGCGCCACCCCTTTGTAGGATGCCTCGTCGCATCAACGGTTGTTGGGTCCGGGGTCCATGATCGAACACATCGGGCGGGACCGCCACCGGTAACGAGGCATTTGTCCGGCTGGGGGTGAGCGGTCAGGCGAGCTCGACCAGATCCAAGTAGTCCGCCGACCAATGATCTTCGGTGCCGTCCGGAAGCAGGATCACCCGCTCCGGATGCAGCGCGGTCACCGCGCCCGGATCGTGGGTGACGAGCACGACCGCACCGGCGTATCGGCGCAGCGCGTCCAGCACCTGCTCGCGGCTCGCCGGATCCAGGTTGTTGGTGGGTTCGTCCAGCAGCAGCACGTTGGCCGCTGAGGAGACCAGCCCGGCGAGCGCCAACCGGGTCTTCTCGCCACCGGACAGTGTGCCGGCGAGCTGATCGAGTTGCTCCCCGGAGAACAGGAACGCGCCGAGCAGGTTTCGCAACTCCTGCGCGCCGGCATCGGGCGCGGCGCGGCGGGTGTTCTCCCAGACGGTGGATTCCGGGTCGATCGTTTCGTGTTCCTGGGCGTAGTAACCGAGCCGAAGCCCGTGCCCCGCCAGAACTTCTCCGGTGTCCGCGGATTCGAAGCCGCCGAGCAGTTTCAGCAGCGTCGTCTTGCCGGCTCCGTTCAGGCCGAGCACGACCACCCGGCTGCCGCGGTCGATGGCCAGATCCACCCCGGTGAAGATCTCCAGCGACCCGTACGACTTGGACAGGTTGGTCGCGGTGAGCGGGGTCCGCCCGCACGGCGCCGGTTGCGGGAAACGGATCTTGGCCACCCGGTCGGCCACCCGCACGTCGTCGAGATCGGCGACCAGTTTCTCGGCACGGCGCACCATCTGGTGTGCCGCCGCGGCTTTGGTGGCCTTGGCACCGAGCTTGGCCGCCTGCGCCAGCAGCGCCGAGGCCTTCTTCTCGGCGTTGGCCCGCTCCCGCCGTCGCCGCTGCTCGTCGGTCGCCCTTGCCTCCAGGTAGCGTTGCCAGGTCATGTTGTAGACGTCGAGCTCGCCGCGCACGGCGTCCAGGAACCAGACCTTGTTGACGACGGCGGCCAGCAGGTCGACGTCGTGGGAAATGATCACCACGCCGCCCGCGAAATGCCTGAGGTAGTCCCGCAGCCACACGACGGAATCGGCGTCCAGGTGGTTGGTCGGCTCGTCCAACAGCAACATGGTCTGGCCCGCCGAGTCGCCCGACGCAGCACCATCGTCCGTCGACGCGGCGAACAGGATCCTGGCGAGCTCCACGCGCCTGCGCTGCCCGCCGGACAACGTCCGCATCGGCTGCGCCAGCACCCGGTCCGGAAGGCCGAGGTTGGAGCAGATCCGGGCGGCCTCGGATTCCGCGGCGTAACCGCCGAGGGCGGCGAAGCGTTCCTCGATCCGGCCGTAGCGGGCCGTGGCGGATTCCAACGCCGCCTTGTCGGTGAGCTCAGCCATCTGGATCTGAACCTTCTCCAGGTCGGCCACCAGCGCGTCCAGCCCGCGGGCCGACAGCACCCGGTCCTTGGCGCAGATGTCCAGGTCGCCCTCGCGCGGATCTTGCGGGAGATAGCCTGTCGGGCCGGACCGGCTGACCGTCCCACCGAAGGGCGTGCCCTCCCCTGCCAGTACCCGCAACGTCGTGGTCTTGCCGGCACCGTTGCGGCCGACCAGGCCCACCCGGTCGCCGTGGTGCAGCCGTAGCGTGGTGTCGGCCAACAGGATCCGGGTACCGGCCCGCAGTTCCAGGCCGGTTGCGGTGATCACGTGGCCGAAGTCTACCGGGCTGGATGTGCTGGACTGGCGCAACGGTGTCCGCGGGGGCAGTTGCCCGCGCCGGCGTCACATTCCAATGAATCCGGCGATCAGTTGCCCTACCTGTTTCGATGCGTCTTCCGGGGCGAGATGTCCCGCCCCGGAGGGCGTGCTCGACGGTGCGCAGGCCGGCGGCGGAGAACCCGCGAAGGTAGTCGCAGATCTGGCCGGTTTCTTGTCTCCGCGCAGGTAGAGCACCGGGGTGATGGTGCACGGGTCCGGGGAGAGCACGTAGTGAAGCAGTAGAAGTAGTCGAAGTAGTCCCGTTCGCGGCCGCGTACCAGGTGTTCCGGCAGCGCAGGGATCGAGTGCATGGCGAAATGCCAGACGTACGGATTGCTGAGCACGTCGTCCCACGGGTCGACACCCGGGATCACCTTTCCATGATCACCGCGCGGTCGAGGTCGGTGATCGACCGCAGGTAGGCGTACGCGACCATGCCGCCGGCATCGGGCCCCATGATCGTCGGGTGGTCCAACTCCACCGCCGCGATCAGCGGGCGCACCACCTCGGCAAGCTGCCGTTTCGAGCCGTCCGTGGGCTCGCCGGTGGATCCGCCGATTCCCGGAAGGTCGATGGCGACGGCCCGAGCCTGATGGGCCGCCAACCTCATCGCCAAGCCCCAGGCCGACCAGTCCTGCAAGCCGTGCAGGAACAGCACCGGTGCGGTCCGCGGGTCGGCCGGTCGCGACGACGTGGATTCGAGCCGGCCACGTCGAGGTGTCGGTGGCGGAACGCCGGCTCGGCGCCCGTCACGGTGTGTCCGCCGGGGGGTGCGGGCTGCTCGGGCCGGGTGCGGGGCGCGATGCTGTAGGCGACCGCGAAGGCGGCGATATAGGAGCTGACCCGCGCGCTGACCGTCGACTACGGGCCGCGGGGCATCCGGGCGAGCGGTCGCGCTCGGGTCCATCGACACCAATCGCTACCAGGCATTTCTCTCCGGGCAGGAGCCGTCCGAAGCGCAACGCATCTCTAATCAGATGAGCCGAATTCACCCCGTCGGTCGGGTCGGTCGGGCGGCCGAGGTGGCCGCGGCGATTGCCTACCTGCTGTCCGACGCCGCCGCCATCATCAACGGCGCGGTGCTGCCCGTCGACGGCGGGCGGGCGGCGCGGGTTCGGACCCCGACGAACGGTGAACCGCACGAAAACCGGCAGGTTCCGTGTAAGAAAAGGACAGTTCCTGACCGCTACTGGACCTACCGTCCGTGGTGTCGGAACGCACCGTTCCTCTACGAAAGGGCAACCATGACAACCAGCGAAGAGATCGCCACCGATCACCCAACCGCCGATCACCCAACTGTCACCGGCGAGCGTGCTGACCTTCTCGACACTCTTCGCAAGCACCGAAACTTCCTGCGGTACACGGTGCGCGACCTGGCCGACGAGCAGGCCGCCGCACGCCCGACGGTCAGCGCATTGTGCCTGGGAGGGTTGATCAGGCACGTCGCCGAGACCGAGGCCGCGTGGATCGGCTTCGCCCTCGAGGAGCCGGAGTCGATCAGCGGGGACGGCTCGGACTGGAACGAGCGGTTCTCGATTCCGCCGGGTGCGACGCTGGCGAGCCTGCTCGAGCAGTACGCAGAGGTGGCCTCGCGCACCGACGAACTGGTGGCCTCCGCTTCTGACCTCGACGTCTCGCACCCGCTGCCGGCGGCTCCGTGGTTCGAGCCGGGCGCGCGCTGGTCGCTGCGCCGGGTGTTGCTGCACATCATCGCCGAGACGGCCCAGCATGCCGGACACGCCGACATCATTCGCGAGACCCTGGATGGCGCAAAATCTATGGGCTGA
>JBBQJM010000123.1:0-9687 GCA_038325895.1 Mycobacteriales bacterium | reverse complement strand
TGGTACAGGGGTACCTCGGCCACCGCCGGGTCGTACTGGGTAGCCAGTTCTCTGCTCGGCAGGTCGTTGCGCTCGGCGGTGGTGGTCACCGGGCCAGTTTAGGTGTGCCGCGACGGTGCGTTTTTGCCGCGCGTTCGCCGTGCTCGGGCTCAGTACGACTTGGGCAGCCCAAGGGTGTGCTGGGCGACGTAGTTGAGCACCATCTCGCTGTTCACCGGGGCGATCCGCAGCAGCCGGGCCATCCCCCAGAGCGGTAGCAGCCCGTATTCGACCGACAGACCGTTGCCGCCGTGCGCCTGGATGGCTGCGTCCACCGCGGCGACCGCGGCCTCGGCGGCGGCGTACTTGGCCATGTTCGAGGCCTCACCGGCCGGTTGTCCGTGGTCGTACAGCCAGGCGGCCTTCGCCGTCATCAGGGCCGCGAGCTCGACGTCGATCTTCGCCTTGGCCAGCGGGTGGGCGACCGCCTGATGGGCGCCGATCGGCTGACCCCAGACGCTCCGGCTGCCCGCGTACTCGGCGGCGGCGGCAACTGCGTATCTGCCGATGCCGACGCCGAGCGCCGCGGCGGTGATCCGCTCCGGGTTCAGCCCGTCGAACAGCGGCTGCCAGCCCTTGCCCTCCGCGCCGACCAGCGCGGACGCGGGGACCCGGACGTCGTCATAGAAGACGGTGTACTGCCGGTCCGGGATCTGCGCGGCGACCTCGAGCCGGTTCCAGGTCAGGCCGGGGGCGTCGATCGGCACGACGAACAACGAGAGCTGAGCCTTGCCCGTCACCGGATCGGTGCCGGTGCGGGTGACGGTGAGAATCGCGGCGGCCTCGTCGACACCGGAGATGTAGTACTTCTGGCCGCTGATCAGGTAGCCGCCCTCGCCGTCCGGCCGGGCAGTGGTCGCGAGGTGATGAGAGTTACTGCCCGCATCGGGTTCGGTGATCGCGAAGACGATCTTGGTGCTGCCGTCTGCCAACCTCGTGAGCCATTCCTGTTGCTGCGCAGGCGATCCGTGCCGCTTGAGGATCTCGACACTGATCGCGCTGGACACCAGCATGGTGAGCAGCGGGCAGCCGGCCGCGGCGGACTCCTCGGCCACCAGCGCGAGCTCGCTCATCCCGGCGCCGCCGCCGCCGAACTGCTCGGGCACGTTGATGCCGATGAAACCGGCCTTGCCCAGGTCACTCCACAGCCCGGACATCGGCGTGCAGGCGCGCCCGTGCTCTGCGTAGGCGGCCGGTCCGTGTGCGCGGGTGATGTCCCGGACCGCGGCACGCAGTTCGGCGTATTCAACGGGTTCGGCGAAGTCGGTCAATGGAGGCTCCAAGAGTCTTGTGGACAAACCTCAGGGTGCCAGATGTAAACCGTCGTTAACAAGGGGAAGTGACGGGGGTCACGTCGCGGAGCGCGCAACGCGCGGACCATCCCGGCGGGTTTTGTGCTGGATGTGACTCGAGTGAACGATTTCATCCGCGTCGGCGAAGTTGATCCGCACCAAACGGGGATTATCAGGCGGGCGAGAGGGACATCGGGCCGTACACGGCCTGACGGTCATTGAACAGGCTGACCGCCGCAATGCCTTCGTCCAGCAGATCGGAATAGACCTCGCCGAGCCAGGTTTCGGCTGCCTCCTGGGAAGGGAATTCCACCATCGGGCCGTCGGCGACGACTCCGGACTCGTCGGCATATCGCCACAGGTAAACCATTTCGATCCTCGCTCCCGACCTTGATCTGGTTGTCCGGGCACCACCGCCCGCCCGTGGATTCGACGGTATCCGGGACGTCGGGTGGGTGTCTGTAGCACAGCAGCTTTCACATCCGTTTACCGTCATACCCATTCCGGCCTCATGGCCGAAATGGCCTGCCGCCCGCTCGCCCGACGCCGAAGAGAGCTCATGACACTGGACCTTCCGGCCGTGCCCACCCCCGACCTGGACGCGGCCGCCAGCGCAGCCGCCCGCCGCGACCGGTTGCCGGCCGGCGCGCTGGGGGTATGGGGCGCGGTGCTCGACACCCTGGCGGCGGCCCGCGGCGCGGCGACCGGATCGCTGACCCCGCTGCGGCCGCGACTGGTGGTGATGGCGGCCGATCATGGCGTCGCCGACCTCGGGGTGTCCGCCGCCGTTCCCGCCGAGACCGCACGCAGGGTCGCCGACCTCACCGCCGGGGTAGGACTGACCGCGACGTTGGCCGCCGTCACCGGGGTAGGAGTTCGGGTGGTGGACGCCGGTCCGCGCAGCGGACGAATCGACATCGAGGACGCGCTCGATGACGACCAGCTCGATGCGGCGATCGCGACCGGACGGCAGATCGCCGATACCGAGGTGGATGAGGGCGCCGACCTGCTGATCGGTGCCGTCTGCGGAGTCGGCGTCAGCACCCCGGTGTCGGTGCTCGTCGCCGTGCTCACCGGAATGGAACCGGTGGACGCGACCACCCGCGGATCCGGTATCGACGACGCCGCGTGGATCACCAAGGCCGCCGCCGTCCGGGACTCGCTGTTCCGGGTCCGCAAGGCCGGCTCGGACGTGCTCACCCTGCTACGGACCGGCGGCGGCGCGGACCTCGCCGCCCTCACCGGATTCATCGCGCAGGCGGCCATCAGGCGCACCCCGGTGCTGATCCACGACCTGCCCAGCGCCGTCTGTGGGGTGCTGGCCCACCGGATCGCGCCCGGAGCGGATAGTTACCTGCTGGCCAGTTCGCTGTCGCCGGAACGCGGGCACCGCAGGCTGCTGGAAGTACTCGGGCGGGAACCCATCACGGATTGGTCGATCACCGCGGGATCCGGCGTCGCGGCGTTGCTGGTGGTGCCGTCGCTCCGTGCGGCTGCGCAGGCGGTGGACGCGGTGCTCGCCGCGGATGAGGCGGCCGGTAGCCCCGAGCGGGTGACACGCTCCGAGCACGCCATCGATGCCTGGGATCCCGAACTGCTCTGACCCAGCCGCGAACAGCCCGGGACCACAGGTGTGCCACTACCCCCGGCGATGCCGCGCCACGAGGTCGCACCGGACGCGGAGGGGTCACCCGGGCGCGCCGCCCGCCGCCGCGGTGTCCGCTCCCCCCTGTTGCGGTGAGACCTGCTCGGGTGGTGGCTCCGGCGTCGAACGGCGGGCCGACCCCGAATCACCGGGCGCCGGGGTGCCGGGTTCATCCTTCCGGATGCGGCCAGCTGACGTCTCCGCGGCCGACGAATCGCGTTTCTTGGTCACTCCGCGCTGCGCCGCGCCGAGCAGCAACCTGACCACCAACCCGATCACCACCAGATTGAGCAGCATCTGCGCGCTGACCAGCAGCCTCATCGGGTTCGTTTCCGGGGTGATGTCGCCGAAGCCGACCGTGGCGAACACCGTGATGGTGAAATAGAGCGACTTCGTGTGGTCCAACTGCTCGGAGAACGCCCCGGGATTGGCCAGGGCATTGGACAGGTAGATCCGCGCGAAGATCAGCAGGTAAAGCGGCACCGTCACCGACATCGCTTCGGCCGCGCGGAGATTGGGGTATTTCGAGTTCACGATCGCGGGGACCTGGATCCCCACGATGACGCCGAAGACCGTCAGAGCGAACAGCAACCAGGGCAGGTCAGAATCGGTTCCCGCGTGCGGAGTGGGTATCAGGTAGTACGCGCTGAGGAGCAGGGTGACCGTGAGCAGAACCCGGAACAGAACCCAGAGTCCGAGCCGCCACATCTCCTTGCGGGGAATCGACCGCTGGGGCAGACTTTCTGTCATGACGTGGTGAACCCTCTCCCCAACTCGATCGCCGTTGGCAGCGAGCCCGGGCGCCGTCACCATAAGTCGGTCCGCTGCCCGGGCATGCCGCGATCTGGATGAATCCCCCTCTGAACAACTCGGCTCAGCTCTCCACTCGACTCTCCACTCAGCTTGCTGCCATCCGGCGCGGCGCGCCCACCGTGGCGATCCCGGCGGCCAGCACACAACTGACGATGACCATGATCATCGCACCGGTCCAGCCTGCGGTGTCGAACACCACCGCGCCGGCAAAGCCCACCAGGCTCGACCCGGCGTAGTAGGCCAGGGAGTACAGCGCTGACGCCTGCGAACGCGCTGCGGGCACCTGTTGGCCGGCCCAGGCCGCGGCTATCGCATGCGCGACGAAGAAGCAGAACGTCGCGATCACCAGACCGACCAGCACCAGAAACAGCGGTGCGGCCAACGTCACCGCGACGCCGATGGCCATCCCGAACCCGGCGGCGACCAACACGGCCCGACGCCCCCATCGCCCGACCAGCCGGCCCACGCCCGAGGAGCCCACTGTGCCGACCAGATACGTCAGGAACAGCAGGCTGACCACCGACGCCGGCAGCCGGTACGGGTCGTCCAGCAGCCGGAAGGCCAGCAGGTTGTAGACCGTGACGAACCCGCCCATCAGCAGGAAAGCCTGGGCGTAGAAGACCCACACCGTCGGGTCCGCCATCGCCGCCCGGATCCTGCCACGGGCGGGTCTTCCGGCTGGTCGTCGGGCCGCCCCCTGATCGGCCGGCAACAGCATGACGAACACCACGACGGCGATCGCGACCAGCACGGACGTGGTCGCCACGCCCCATCGCCAGCCGGCCGCGCCGCCCACCGCGCCGGTGATCACCCGTCCGGACAGGCCGCCCAGCGTGGTCCCCGCGATGTACAGCCCGCCGATGCCGGCCACCCGCCCGCCCGGCGCCCGCGCCACGAGGTGGGCGATGGCCAGCGCTGGCAGGGCGCCGAGGGCCACCCCCGCCACCGCGCGCAGCACCAGCAACACCTCGAAGGACGGTGCGAGCGGAAGTGCGGCACCAGCCACCGCCGCGACGACCGCGGACGCCCGCATCGCGCCCGCCCGACCGATCCGGTCGCCCAGCGCCGCCCAGGGCAACACGGACAGGGCCAGTGCGCCGGTGGCCACCGATACCGCCAGGGACGCCGTGGACTCGGACAGACTCCACTCTGCGGCCAGCGCCGGGAGCACCGCCTGCACGGCGTAGAGCTCGGCGAACGTCGCGATCCCGCCCGCGAACAGGGCGACGGTCAGCCGGCGGGAGTGCCGTGGGTCAGCCGGGATCACGTGACTGTCTCATTGGTCCGTGATCACTCGTGCGGGATCACTGGCGCGGGATCACTGGGTCATCACAGGACCTCATCACAGGCCTCATCACAGGCCTCATCACCGGGCGTCATCACAGGACCTCATCACAGGGCGGCATCACAGGGCCCAGTCGACCGGCGCCGCACCCTGCTCGACCAGCAGGGCGTTGGTGCGGGAGAACGGCCTGGATCCGAAGAACCCGCGATCGGCCGACATCGGTGACGGGTGCGCCGAAGCAATGATCGGCACCCCGTCCAGGATCGGCGTCAGGGTCTGGGCGTCCTTTCCCCAGAGGATGGCGACCAGCGGGCAGCCGCGGGCAACCAGCGCCCGGATGGCTGCATCAGTGATCGGTTCCCAACCCTTGCCCCGGTGGGACGCGGGCTGTCCGGGTGCAACGGTGAGCACCCGGTTGAGCAGTAGCACGCCTTGGTCGGACCAGGCGGTCAGGTCGCCGTGCGGCGGCGGGGTGATGCCGACGTCGTCACGCATCTCGCGGTAGATGTTGCCCAGCGAGCGGGGCAGCGGCCGGACCTGCCGGTCGACCGCGAACGAGAGACCGATCGGGTGGCCCGGTGTCGGGTATGGGTCCTGCCCCACCACCAGCACCCTGACCTGGTTCATCGGGCGTTGGAAGGCGCGCAGCACATTGGGGCCGGCCGGCTGGTACTGCCGCCCCGCCGCCACCTCGGCGCGCAGGAAACCGCCCATCCGAGTGATGCCGCCGGCCACGGGTTGCAGTGCGTCGGCCCAGCCCGGATCGATGATCGTGTTCAGCGGCTGCGGCATGACGGGGAGGCTACCGGCGCGCTCAGCCGAAGTGGTCCCAGCCGGCGGCCTGCTCCCAGCGCGCGCCGTCGACGGTGACCGAACCTGTGCTCGGCCGGGGATCCGGAGCACCCAGCGGTTCGGTCGCACCTGTCGCACCGGAGCTGAGGGTGCCGGCACTCACCGTGCCGATGTTCGTCCAGCCCGGCGGTAACTCGGCGCCATGCGGGAAGGTGGCGGCCAGCGCGTGGTCGTCACCGCCGGTCAGTGCCCATTCCAGGTGGTTGCGGCCCAGCGCGGACGCCACCTCCACGAGCCGCGGGTTCACCGGCAGCCGTGCGGTGATGACGTTGATCGTGACGCCGGAGGCGCCGGCGATGTGCCCGAGGTCGGCGAGCAGGCCGTCGGACACGTCGATCATCGAGGTGGCCCCACTTCCCGCAGCGACAATCCCCGCCTGCAGGGGCGGGTCCGGCACCCGGTAGGCACCGACGGCCGCCGCGGGTGATCGGAATCCACGCGACAGCACGGCGAGTCCCGCGGCGGCCCAGCCCAGCCGGCCGGTCACCGCGACGACGTCACCGGCTCTTGCCCCTGACCGCCGGACCGGTTCGGCGCCGCGCAGGTCGCCCAGCACCGTCACCGCGATCGTCAGTAGCTCCGAGCGGGTGAGATCCCCGCCGACCACCCCGGCACCGGCCTTGACAGCTTCCGCATTCAGCCCGCGGCCGATGGCGACGATCAGCTCGGTCGGCGTCGACGGCGGCGCGGACAGGCCCACCAGTAACGCGGTCGGTGCGGCCCCCATGGCGGCGATGTCGGCCATCGCGGCGAGCGCTGCTCGTTGGCCGATCTGTTCGCCGGTCGCCCAGTCGGTTCGGAAGTGAACCCCGTCGACGAGCACGTCGACACTGGCCACCACCCGGCCGTCCGGCGTCGCCACCAGCGCCGCGTCATCGCCCGGACCGATGAGGGTGGTCGGCGGTTGGCTCATCCCGGACGTGACGACGTCGATGACGGCGAACTCACCGGTGTGGGCGATCGTCGCCGACTGTGCGGGAGGCGCGGCGGACGACGGCCTGCCCGCAGGTCGATCCGGCGGGCGGTGGGGGGTGCTGATGGGACACCTCGCTGCTGGTTGTTGGCCCTGTGCGGCTGATCTGTGTGACTGATCCGACTGTTTGCCCCGATCGCTCGGACGGCTGCCGGTGACGACCGTCGGCCGGGCACCCGGCGCGAAGTCCGGGCGCTGGCAGGGTGGCTCCGCCATCGTGCCCGACCGGCGCCCACCCGCGGCACCGGGGTTGGCGGTTCGCCTGCGGTGGGGCGGGGCCGGTCAGCCCGAGTGATCATGACGGCCGAGTCATGGGCGGCACCGGACCGGGATACGCTCGTGCCGCGAGCAGGAGTCTGACGAAAGGGGCACACCGTGGTGCAGGCGTTCATCCTCATCCAGACCGAGGTCGGCCAAGCCGCTGCTGTGGCCAGGGCGATCGCCGAGTTGCCTGGGGTGACCAGCGCCGAGGACGTCACCGGGCCCTACGACGTGATCGTCCGCGCGGAGGCCAACAGCGTAGATGAGCTGGGCAAACTCGTCGTGGCGCGGGTGCAGAGCGTCGCCGGGATCACCCGCACACTGACCTGCCCCGTCGTCCACCTCTGATCGCCCAGTTGATCGTTCGGTGCTGTCCCGACGCGCCCGGTGAGTGACTCTCCGGACCAGCCACCGTCCGAGCCCTCGCCGTCCGGCGACCGACTTCCGCCGTGGCGGTTGGCCGCGGCCATCGCGCTGCCACTGATCGCGATCCTGGTCGTCGTGGTGCTGGCCGGCAGGATCGGCTCCGAGCCTGCGACCGACCCCACCGCCCCGTTGGTGCTGGGTGAGGTCGACGCGCCCGGAGCCGCGACACCGGCTTGCGCTCAGCTGATGGCGGACCTGCCGACCGTGCTGGGTGGGCTGGACCGACGAGAGCTGGTCGGCTCACCGGCCGCCTCGGGCACGGAATCCTCCGACGGCGCGCAGGACGGCGGGACCTCCGACCTCCGGGCCGGCGCGGTGGCCGCCTGGGGCGATCCGCCGGTGGTGCTGCGCTGCGGCATCCCCACTCCCGCCGAGCTGACCTGCTCGGCGGGAGTCCAGGTGGTCGACGGCGTCACCTGGCTGCCGTTGACCGGTCAGGGCGCGACCACCTACCTGGTCGTCGACCGCTCCGTCAGGGTGGCGCTGACCGTCCCCGACAACCTGACCAGCACCGGCCCGTGGCAGGAGATGTCCAAGACCGTCGCCGGTGCTCTGCCGGCGCGGGCGATCTGCGCCGACGGCGTCCCGATCCCCGCCGACGGCGAGTAGGCCCCTTTCTGGCGCGGATCAACTTCGCCGGCGCGGCCAAAGTCGTTGACTTGCTTCACTTCCGGCACATAACCGGCACGTTCGTGCGCGCGAGGATGTCGACCTCCTGGTGACCGCGGGGAGGCGGCGGGCCGGGCCGACGGAGTCGTTGGCAGCGCAAACTGCCCTGGAAGGGGGTGAGCTGCAGTCGCGCGGACGAAATCGTTTACTCGTGTCTCTTCCGTCCCCTAACCGGGACGTTGATCCGCGTCGACGACGTTGATCCGCGCCCCAAGCGGGGGGCCAGCGCGACAAGCGGGGGGCCAGCGCGACAAGCGGGGGGTCAGCGCGACAAGCGGGGGGTCAGCGCCCCAAGCGGGGGGCAGCGCCCCAACCGGGGTCAGCGCAGGCCGGTGCCTCTGGCCAGCGCGGTGCGGATCAGCGTGGTGATCAGCTCCTGGTAGCCGAGCCCGCCGGCGGCCCACATCCGCGGGTACATGGAGATCGGGGTGAAGCCGGGCAGGGTGTTCACCTCGTTGATCACCACCTCGCCATCGGGGCGGACGAAGAAGTCGACCCGGGCAAGGCCCTGCGCGTCCAGCGCGGAGAACGCCCGCCGGGCCAGCTCCTGAATCCGGGCGGTGACGGCAGCCGGCAGATCGGCGGGGATGTCGAAGGTGGCAACGTCATCGAGGTACTTGGCGTCGAAGTCGTAGAAGTCGTGGTCGCCGGCCAGTCGGATCTCCGCGGTCGGCGACGCCTCTACCCGGCCGTCGGGGTACTCCAGCACCCCGCACTCGATCTCCCGGCCCAACACCGCGGCCTCGACCAACACCTTGGGATCCGTGCGGCGGGCATGGTCGATCGCCGCGTCCAGGTCGGCCCAGGTATCGACTCGGCTGACGCCCAGCGATGACCCGGCCCTGGCGGGTTTGACGAACACCGGCAACCCGAGACGTTCCCGCTCGTCCAGCGTCAAGGTGCCGCGTCCCGGCCGGAGCACGGCCCAATCGCCCACCGGCAGCCCTTCCGCCGCCAGCAGCTTCTTGGTGAACTCCTTGTCCATCGCAGCCGCCGAAGCCAGCACTCCGGCGCCCACGTACGGGACCCCGGCCAGCTCGAGCAGGCCCTGGATGGTGCCGTCCTCGCCGTACGGGCCGTGCAACACCGGGAACACCACATCGACGTCGATGCCGGCGGCCGGGGCGGCGTCCGCGGAGGCCGGCACCGTGGCGCCCGGCCCGCCGCCGACCATCGGCACCAGCGCGGCGGCGGTCGGGTCCGCCGGCATCACGACGGAGGCCCCGGTGGTGACGGCGGGAAGTTGCCGTCCGTTCCGCACCGGGATCGCCGCGGGATCGATCTGCAGCCAACTGCCCTCGGGGGTGATCCCGATGGCGATGACGTCGAACTGGTCGATGTCCACGTTGGCGAGCACCCCGGCGGCCGAGATGCAGGACACGGGATGCTCACCGCTGCGACCGCCGAAGACGACGGCCACCCGGATGCGCGA
>JBBQJM010000122.1:0-9696 GCA_038325895.1 Mycobacteriales bacterium | reverse complement strand
TACTGCTTGCGGAAGACGTCCGGCACGTACCTGAACATGTACCGCTTGCCCTCGTAGTTGGTGAGCACTCCGCCGTCCCCGCGTACCGACTCGTTGACCAGTATGCCCTTGTCGCTGGGCGGCCAGACCATGCCGGTGGGGTGGAACTGGATGAACTCCATGTTGATCAGGGCCGCGCCGGCCCGCAGCGCCAGTGCGTCGCCGTCACCGGTGTACTCCCAGGAGTTGCTGGTCACCTTGAACGACTTGCCGATCCCGCCGGTGGCCAGGATGACGGCCGGCGCCTCGAACAGGACAAACCGGCCGGACTCGCGCCAGTAGCCGAACGCTCCGCTGATCGGCGCGTCTGCGTCAGGCTCGTCGTCGCCGGCGCCGTCCTTGAGCAGCTCGGTGACCGTCAGCTCCGCGAAGACCTTGAGCCGGGCGTCGAGATCGCCCAGCTCCCGTAGGTCGTCCTGCTGCAGCGAGACGATCTTCTGCTGCAGCGTGCGGATCAGCTCCAGGCCGGTGCGGTCGCCCACGTGCGCGAGCCGCGGGTACTCGTGGCCGCCGAAGTTCCGCTGACTAATCCGGCCGTCGGGGGTGCGGTCGAACAACGCGCCGTAGGTCTCCAGCTCCCAGACCCGTTGCGGGGCCTCCTGGGCGTGCAGTTCGGCCATCCGGGGAATGTTCAGGAACTTGCCGCCGCGCATGGTGTCGCGGAAGTGCACCTGCCAGTTGTCCTTGGAGTTGACGTTGCCCATCGATGCGGCGATGCCGCCCTCGGCCATCACCGTGTGTGCCTTGCCGAACAGCGACTTGCAGATGATCGCGACGCGCAGCCCTTCCTCGCGAGCGGCGATGGCGGCGCGCAGGCCTGCCCCACCGGCCCCGACGATCAGGACGTCGTACCGGTGTTCCTCGTGGTCGGACATGCGGGAAGGGCCTCCATGGCTGTCAGAAGAAGCGCTCTCAGAAGAAGCGAAGGTCGTTGATGGTGCCGTGCGCCAGCAGGGTGACGTACAGGTCGGAGACGAGCAGCCAGCCCAACGACACCCACGCCAACAACATGTGCCGGCCGTTCAGTTTCGAGATCTGTTGCCACATCCAGTAGCGGCGGGGGTGACGGGAGAAATGCTTGAGCTTGCCACCCATGATGTGCCGGCAGGAATGGCAGGACACGGTGTACAGCCAGATCAGGGCTGCGTTGATGATCAGGATGACGGTGCCGAGGCCCATGTGACCCCACTGGCCCTCCGGGTTGCGGAAGCCCAGGATCGCGTCGTAGGTCAGGATGACGCCGAAGATCATGGCGAAGAACCAGAAGTAGCGGTGGATGTTCTGCAGGATCAGCGGAAAGCGGGTCTCGCCGGTGTAGGCCTTGTGCGGCTCGGCGACGGCGCAGGCCGGCGGCGAGAACCAGAACGCCCGGTAATAGGCCTTCCGGTAGTAGTAGCAGGTCATCCGGAAGCCCAGCGGGAAGATCAGGATGATCAGCGCGGGGGACAGCGGCCACCAGCCGATCGGCTGCCCGAAGTCGCTCGACCCCGGCACGCAATCGGTGGTCAGGCAGGGTGAGTAGAACGGCGAGAGATAAGGCTCGGAGTAGTAGTACGCGCCCTGGAAGGCCCGGAACGTCGCGTAGACCACGAACAGGAACAACCCGAGGAAGGTCGCCAGCGGGGCCAGCCACCACCTGTCCTTGCGGAGCGTGCGAACCCCGACTCGTGCCCGGCCGGGGGCGTTGACGCCGGTCAACTTTTCTTCCCGGTGCGGCCGATGCCGTGATAGCCGCCGACGCCCTCGTCGTCGGCGTCGTCACGCCAGAGCGAGGGATCGTACGGTTCGTCGCTGACCTGGTAGACGGTGGGCGGCGCGACCGGCTTGCCGCCGGCCGGAATCGCCGGTGCTCCCCAGGTTGCCGGCGAGAGCGCCTCGACGTCGGCGACATCCAGGATCAGCCGCTCGAGGTCGTTGCGGAGCCGGGCCACCACCGGGAGGTCCCCGTGGTTGCGGGCCAACGAATTGACTCCGGATCGCAGGTCGGCAATCGCGCGCTGCAATGCTTGCAGTTCGGCAGATATGGGCATGAGAACCCCTCAGGTCCGGCGGTCTGCGGTTCAGGCTCGGTCCGAGCGTTTCTAGACATTAGCCCGGCGTGTGACGTTGGGCAGCACGGAGGCGGGTGATTTGCCGCTTTCACCGTTGGCGGCGGCGCACCGATGCGCTTTTTGCGCGTGTGATGGTGGGCAGGGCGCCCGTCAGAAAACTCGACGTGACGAACGACACTCTCAACATGACCGACGGCGGTCACTGATCGTCCAGCAGGTGCGCGCCGTCGGCGGCGGCCCCGTAGAGATTCACCGCCGCGGTGGTCCTGGCCAGCGCAGTAGCGTCGACGTCCGGTGACGTGCAGGTGGAACCCGCCGTCAGCGAGCACCAGCGATGTGGGGGATCGGCGCCCTGCAGCGACGGCACCCAGGCGATGTCGCTGATCGTCCAGTTGCCCGCGTCGTCCTGGCTGAAGGTCACCCGGACCAGCAGGCCCTCGCGGGTGGCCTCGATCGGTGTCTCATGCGACGCGATGTTGTTGCCGAGACCGTAGATCGCCCACTTGCCGTCGATCTTCTGCAGCGGCTGCACGACGTGCGCATGGTGCCCGTACACCAGGTCGATGTCCTTGCTGGTCAGCAGCGTTCGGGCGACCGACTGTTGGTCGGAGTTCGGCTCCGTCTCGTACTCGGTGCCCGCGTGAATTGCGACGACCACCAGGTTCGCGCCGGCGACGCGGGCGGCGTGCGCCTTGGCGATGATCGACTCGGTGTCGAGCTCGTTGACCTGCCACGGTTGATCCGCCGGTCCGGTGTTGGAACCGTAGGCCGCCGAGATGAACCCGACCCTGCCGTGATCGGTGGTCAGGATGGTCGGGGTCTGGGCATCGCGCTCCGTGCGGTACGAGCCGTCGTGGGCCAGTCCGGCCGCGTCCAGGTCGTCGAGCGTGCGGTTCAGCCCGTCCGTTCCTTCGTCCAGCGTGTGGTTGCTGGCGGTGCTGCAGGCGTCGTAGCCGGTGGCGACCAGCGCGGGCAGCACCTGCGGGGGAACTGAGAACTCGGGCCACCCGGTGAACGGTCCGCCGGCGGGCGCGAGCGGTGTTTCCAGATGGCAGATGCCGAGGTCGGCGGCCTGGACATACCGACGTTGCCCGGCCAGCATCGGCGCGAAGTCGAGGCCGTGGCCGTCCGCGGCATCGAGGCGGGCCTGGTCGACCAGCGGTGGGTGCAGCAGCACGTCGCCGGTCACGGCGATCGACAAGCAGCGCACACCGGGACAACCCGGGTCTGTGCTCTGCTGATCGGGCTGATCGGGCGCCGCTCCGGTGTTCGCGTCGGCAGCGGGTCCCGGTGCGGTGGGTTGGCCCGATTGCCCTGGCGGTGCCGACTGTGCTGACTGATCCGGCTGTGCCGCGCGTGCCGACTTGATGGCAGTTTCCATCTCGGCGGTCAATGACCCGCCTGGACTCGCGCAGCCCGGCAGCACCAGCAGCGCGGCTAGCGCCAGCGCTCGGGCACGCGAGGGAACCCGGTGGAACGGAGCGGACGTCGACACCCATCGCCGGGGCGCGGGGGTCGGCACCCGTGGCAGCGGCAGCAGCACCGGCATCTCGCCAGTCTGGCCTCACCCGCGCCGCGATCGGCGGAGGCAGCCACGTTGGAGAACGAGTGTCGCGGTCCGTCACCGGCATGCTCGCTTGCCTGAAAGGCATGGGTGACGCCGGCTGCGCCGCGGGCAACGATTTGGACTTTCCCGCCTCCGCCACCGATGCGCTGCAGATGAGGTTCGCCGCGCCGGTCGGATCCGGCCCCGTCTGCCGGCTGCCATCGCGGTGGGCCGAGCGCGCGGGGGTTGGGGTGCGCCTTGCCGGTGTCGACCGGAACAGCGGTGTCGACCGAGCCATCTCCTGACCCGTCGGTCTCCGGAAGGCGCGCGTCACCGACCCTGGAGGACGTCGCGGTGGCCGCCGGGGTGTCGCGTTCGACGGCGTCCAGGGCGATCAACGGCGGGAGCCGGGTCAGCGCGAATGCACTGGCCGCGGTCCAGGCCGCGGTGCTGCGGCTGGGATTCAGCCCGAACCGCGCGGCGCGGACTCTGGTCACCCACCGCGCCGACTCGGTGGCCTTGGTGGTGCCCGAGCCCGACGAGCGCGTCCCAGCAGACCCCTTCTTCGCGGCGGCCATCCAGGGGCTCTCGCAGGCGCTGGGCGACGCCGACCTACAACTGGTGCTGCTGATGGCACGGGTCGGGGACACGGCGGAGCGCACGATCCGCTACCTCCGACTGGGGTACGTGGACGGTGTGGTCGTGGTGTCCCACCATCGTTCGGACGAGATCGAGCAAGCGCTGCAGGCGGCCTCGTTGCCGAGCGTGTTCGTCGGTCGACCGTGGAACATGCCCGATCGCTTCAGCTACGTCGACACCGACAACGAACGCGGTGGCGAGATCGCCACCGAACACCTGCTCTCCAGGGGGCGTCGCAGGGTCGGCACCGTGGCCGGGCCGCCGGACATGACGTCCGCGCAGGACCGTCTCGCGGGCTGGCGCTTGGCCCTGACCAAGCGCGGACTCCCGGTCGACGCGTATGAGCACGGGGACTTCACCACTCCTGGCGGTCTGGCGGCGACCGAGCGGCTGCTGGACAAGAACCCCGATCTCGACGCCATTTTCGTGGCGTCGGACCTGATGGCGGTCGGCGCGCTCGCGGTGCTCAAGGCTCGCGGGCTGGCCGTTCCCTCCGATGTCGCCGTGGTCGGCTATGACGACGCCGCGGTCGCGGTCGCCACCGACCCACCGCTGACGACGGTGGTCAACCCGATTGTCGACATGGCACGCACGGCGGGTGTGATCCTGTTGGAGCGAATGTCCGGCGGTCGCGCCCCGGCGCCGCCGACGATGTTCGCCCCGGAGTTGGTCGTTCGTCTGTCGAGCTGAGGAGGCACCGGATGCGCGGCGATGGCAATGGCTGGACCTGGTGCGCTCTCGGTCATCGGCACTGGGGCCGGTACGGCGCCGCCGGGCTGCTGCTGCGGCGGGACGCGGCCAGGTCAGTCATCGGGGGCGACTGCGCAGCCGCACTGGTGCTGCTGCAACATCGTGCGGCCTGGACCAGCGACGGGGGTACCTGGTCGCTCCCTGGCGGCGCGCGGGACAGCCACGAGTCGGTGATCCAGGCGGCCCTGCGCGAAGCCCATGAGGAGGCCGGCATCGACCAGGCAGCGGTCGAGGTTGTCGGTCAGTGGCAGGACGATCACGGCGGCTGGTCGTACACCACGGTCATCGCCGAGGTCGTCGGTCCGCTGCGGCTGGAGCCGAACGCCGAGAGCGCGGAGCTCCGCTGGGTCGCTGAGACCGACGTCGCCGACTTCGAACTGCATCCGGGGTTCGCCGGCAGCTGGCCGTCACTGCGTCGGGGGTAACCCGGTTGTTTCGGACCCGAATGACCGATGCCGCGCGATCGCCGGTGGGACGATCAGCTCGTGTATTTCGGCCCTTCACCATTTGGTGTCCGGCGGTCCGGATGATGGGCCGGCTCACCTGAGGGCTCCCGCCCGGTCCACTGGTGCCGAATCCAACGCGCCGCGGCTGCCGGCGCCACGATGTTGGCGTCGACGGCGAACACGACCAGCGCGGGCCGGCAACTGTCGGTGGTCTGCGGCGAAAATCCCAACCCGTCGACGGACGCCGACTACGCGGAGCAGGCGCTGGCGTCGTATGCCAGAGCGGAGGTGTCCGCATGGCCGTCGTGGACTCCGGGTGGACGGCCAAGGCGACCGAGGTCTACCTCGGGCCGTGGAACACTCCTACCCCTGGACCTGTCCTCGTCATCAGCAACACCTTCGATCCGGCCCACTCCTCACGCCAGTTCGCAAGCGCAAAGGCGGAGGAGTTGGCCGACGGGCACCCGCTGACCGTTCAGGGATTCGGGCACACCCAACCGCTCAACCCGAGCCGGTGCGCCCAGGACTACGTGGCGGCGTTCTTCGTCGACGGGACGGTGCCCGTCGACGGAACCGAGTGTCAGCAGGACGATCCGCCGTTCTCCTCGTCACGCGCTTGATGTGTCAAGGGGCGGATTCATGGGGTCGGCAGCGACGATCGTCCGCACTGTTCGCAATGGCTCCGAGATGGGCACTATCGTGGCGGTGGTTCACCCGTCCGAGCCCTCGGGCGGTCGAATCCGAGGTCATTCCGGCTCTCCCGCCTCCGGCGAGGGGCCGCTCGCTGAAGAAGGAGATCGCATGCCGTCTCGCATCGCTAGGACGCAGTGGAGTGGTGGGCTCAACGACGGAAAGGGCCAGGTCGAACTGGTCAGCTCCGGTCTGGGAACGTTCGACGTGTCGTTCCCGCGCCGCACGGCCGATACGGCAGGCGGGGTCACCAGCCCCGAAGAGCTGATCGCGGCGGCCCACACGTCCTGCTATTGCATGCAACTGTCCGGGGTCATCGGCAAGGCCGGCGGCACCGTGCAGAGCCTGGTTGCCGAGGCGTCCGTCAGCCTGGGCCCCGACCCGGCCGGTGGCCTTCGGCTGACCGGGATCGCACTGACCGTCCGCGGGCAGGTCGAGGGGCTCGACGCCGCCGGATTCGCCGCCGCCGCCCAGGACGCCAAGGAGACCTGCCCGGTGTCCAAGGCGCTCACCGGCGTGGAGATCTCGTTGGATGCCGCGCTGGCCTGAGCCCGGGACCGGCGGCGACGGAATTGGTCGCCGCCGGCATCGGTGCGCCCAGCACACAGGGAGAGAGCGTTCGCCGTGCGGTCGTAGCATGGTGGCGTCCAGCTCAGTCCTGGGCGTGAGAAGGAATCGTCGTGCCGCTCTCCAGGGACGAACAGCGCAAACTCGACGACATCGAGCGTTCGCTCAGCCGCGATGACCCGAAATTCGCCGCGAAGGTCACCATCGACCGCGTGCGTCGTTCCCGCGTGCGCATGGCCGGCGGACTGCTGGTCGTTGGTGCGGCGCTGGTCGTGGTCGGGTTGATCGTCTCCTTGGGGATCGTTGCCGTCGGGGTGGTCGTTGTGGTGGCCGGTCTGCTGACGCTTGCCGGGGGCGGGGTGCTGTTGATGCGAGCACTACAGGGTGTATCGAGTGAGTGATCTAGGCCACGGTTGCGCGGCTTCATTAGCCTCAGGCGACGACGCTGAGAAGCCTGTTTTCCCAGTTGTTCTCGTGACGCTGTGGTGTGCGATCACCGCATTTTCTTCGCTGATCTACCGGTCGCACCCGTCTGCAGCAGGAGAATCGTCACCCCTCACCGGCTATGGTTACTGAAAGTTCAGTTGATCGATCCGCAGCCGAGAGTTCGCCGTGGTTGATATCCACTGGGCCGAACGTGGGGGAAGTGCCCGGACGCGCCCGGTGGCGAGTTCGTGGAGTCGGGAACCAGCGCACAGCAGGTGATCTTCATCGGCCGTCATGCGTCACCATGAAAGCGGCGACCACTGACGTTCGCAGTGCCTTATCCACAGGGCGGCATTCCATCGGGGCTCAGCCCGCGAACGAACGGACTCACCATGACGACCGACATCACCGCCAATCACCCCACCACCCCGGCAACTGTCGACATCGGCGCGCTGGTCGGCACCCCGCGGCGCACCCGCGGTCTCGACGCTTCGGTGCTGCGTCGCCGGCAGGCAACCAGCGATCCGGTCGGCAATCCCCGCCGCACCCGGCGTCTGGATGCGGCGTCCTCCGACGCCGGCTGACCGGCATCGCCGCCCGGGACGATCAATCGTGATCGGCTGACGCAATTCTTGCCTCGATCGGTCGAAAGTCGGCTCCAGTAGCGGAAATTCAGCAGGAACGGCACGGCGCGGCGACTCGCAAGAGCAGCCGCGCCGGTCGTCGTTTCAGGGCTTGCCGAGCTTGAGGTCATCGGTTGGGCTCGCGGCGCGGTGTGCTCCCGGCAACCTACGTCGGGTCACCCCACCAGCGAATAGGGATCGACCGCGTCGACCCCGTGCGCCTTGGCCACCGCCAGGTTGGTGATCTCGCCGTGGTGCGTGGTCAGCCCTGCCGCCAATGCGTGGTCGAGCGAGATCGCCTGCTGCCAGCCGAGATTCGCCACAGCCGAGACGTACGGCAGGGTCGCGTTGGTCAGCGCGAAGGTGGACGTCCGCGGCACCGCGCCGGGCATGTTGGCCACGCAGTAGAACAGCGAGTCATGCACCTGGAAGGTCGGCTCGTCGTGGGTGGTCGGCCGGGAATCGGCGAAACAGCCTCCCTGGTCGACCGCGATGTCGACCAGTACCGACCCGGGCTTCATCTGCGAGACCAGTTCATTGGTCACCAGTTTCGGCGCCTTGGCGCCCGGCACCAGAACCGAACCGATCACCAGATCCGCCTGGGTGACCTCCTCGGCGATGGTGAACGCATTGGACGCGATAGTCCGCACGGCGCCGGAAAACTGCACATCCAGCCGTCGCAAGGTGGGTAGGGACAGGTCGAGGATGGTGACGTCCGCGCGCATCCCGAGCGCGATGGTCGCCGCGTGGGCGCCGGCAACCCCGCCGCCGAGGATGACCACCTTCCCGTTCGTCACGCCGGGGACGCCGCCGAGCAGTACGCCGCGGCCGCCTTCGTTCCGCATCAGGTGATAGGCGCCGACCTGGGGGGCGAGTCGACCGGCGATCTCGCTCATCGGCGCGAGCAGCGGCAGCGACCGGTCCGGCAGTTGCACCGTCTCGTAGGCGATCGAGGTGATGCCGGCGTCGATCAGCCGATTGGTGAGGGTGCGGTCCGCCGCCAGGTGCAAGTAGGTGAACAGCACCAGGTCCTTGCGCAGGCGGTGGTATTCCGACGCCACCGGCTCCTTCACCTTGAGCACCAGCTCGGCGAAATCCCAGACCTCATCGGCGGTGTGAAGAATGCGGGCACCGGCGGCGAGGAAATCCTGGTCCGGGATGAAGGATCCGGCGCCTGCTCCGGCCTCGATGACGACGTCGTGCCCGGCGCTGGTCAACGCATGGGCACCCGCGGGCGTGAGGGCGACGCGGTACTCGTGGTTCTTGACTTCGCGGGGAACCCCAACTCGCATGATGAGCCTCCTGACTCCGGCCGGATGATGCGGCGGGCGTCATGGCCGCTCGCTGATCCGCATCAGTATGAACTTTGAGCCGCAAACTGGGAACAAGTATGACGATCATTCGTTAGATTGGGCCGATGGCTGCGCATCATTCGCCCATTGGCACCTCCCGGCCGTCCCCAGCGCAGGAAGTTCGGCGCTCCGGCGGTCCCGGTACGCCTGGTGGTGCAGGTGCCGCAGGCGGACCCGGCGGCGCCCGGCCCGTCCTCGATCCGATGGACCACAAGATCCTGGCTGCCCTCGTCCGGGATGCACGGATCCCGAATAACGCGCTGGCTGCGGAGGTCGGCATCGCACCCTCGACCTGCCTCGGCCGGGTGCGGGCCTTGCGGGAGGCTGGGGTGATCCGCGGATATCACGCAGACCTCGATCCGGAGGCGATCGGTCTACCCCTGCAGGCGATGATCGCGGTACGGCTGCGCGCCGGCGCTCGCGACCGGATGCGGTTGTTCACCGAGCGGATGCGGACGCGTCCCGAGGTACGCAACATCTACTTCCTCGCCGGCGCCGACGACTTCCTGCTGGACGTGGCGACCTCGGACGCTGCCGCCCTGCGCACTTTCGTCGTCGACGAGCTCT
>JBBQJM010000121.1:0-9739 GCA_038325895.1 Mycobacteriales bacterium | reverse complement strand
GACCGACGCCGCGGTGAACCCCGGCAACTCGGGCGGTGCGCTGGTGGACGGCACCGGCGCGGTGGTCGGCATCAACACCGCGATCCGCACGCTGGGCGGCGACACCAGCGGATCCATCGGTCTCGGCTTCGCCATCCCGATCAACGCCGCCGAGGACATCGCCCAGCAGATCATCCGTGACGGCAGCGTTCAGCACGCCAGCATGGGCCTGAACGCCCGCTCGGCGACCGACGGCATCACCGACGGCGCCCAAGTTCAGAACGTGCAGCAGGGCGGACCCGCCGCCGCGGCCGGCATCCTCGAGGGGGACGTGATCACCGACGTCGGCGACCGGGCGGTGGGCAACGCCGACGAGCTGGTCGTCGCGATCCGCAGCAACCCGGTGGGCGCGACGGTTCCAGTGGTGCTGCAGCGGGAAGGCCGGGAAATGACAGTCTCGGTGACGCTCGGCTCCGAATAACAGCCATCGGGGTTCTGGGTATCCTGATCGGGATGTCCCGGGCTGGCTGCCGCGGGAACGGGAGGAGGCCGGCGCAGCATGTTCGGGCTTTCCTGGGCACAGATCGGGATCATTCTCTTGGTCGGCGTCTTCGTGCTCGGACCCGAGCGAATCCCCACCGCCGTCACCTGGGTGATGTCCTCGCTGCGCAAGCTGCGCACGATGGCCGCCGGTGCGCAGGAGGAGCTCCGCAAGGAGATCGGCCCGGAGCTCGACGAGCTCCGCCGCCAGGTGGCCGACCTGCAATCGCTCAAGGAAATCCAGGAATTGCGCGAGCTCCGCGACCTGCATCCCAAACGGCTGATCGGCAAGGGCATCCTGGGCGATGAGTTCTCCGGCGGGATCAGCGGATTCCTGGGGATGACCGACAACAATCCGGCCGCCGCCGCCTCGCCGATCGGGCAGAACGGACCCGCCGTTCCGGCGAACATGTCCGCTCAATCGGTTCAGCAGCCAGGAACCGCGCCGCCGGCAGTGCCTGCAACTGTCCCCGCACCGGCCCCCGACAGTGGACAGGGGGCGCACCAGCGGCCGATCCGGGCGCTGGACGCGGGGGAGCGCCCACCGTTCGACCCTGACGGGACCTGACCCTCCCGCCCACTCACCGTCGGGCCGGAGCGATGCCCAGCGAGACTCCCGCCAACGGCCGGCTGCGGGCGGCGATAACCCCGGCGATCTCCCGCATCGCTTGCGCGGCCGGGCTCGAGACCTCGCCGAGCACCAGCGGGATACCGGTGTCACCCGCCGACCGCAGATCGATGTCCAGCGGGATCCTGCCCAGCAGCGGGACGTCGGTGCCCGTCACCCGGCTCAGCGTGGCGGCCACCACATCGCCGCCGCCCGAGCCGAAGAGCTCGAGGGTGGAGCCGTCGGGCAGCACCATCGCGGCCATGTTCTCCACCACGCCGACCAGGCGCTGCCGTGTCTGCATGGCAATGGCCCCGGCCCGCTCGGCCACCTCGGCGGCCGCGAGTTGTGGGGTGGTGACGACCAGCAGTTCCGCGGTGGGCACCAGCTGCGCGGTGGAAATGGCGATGTCGCCGGTCCCGGGCGGTAGGTCCAGCAGCAGGATGTCCAGGTCGCCCCAGTACACGTCGGCCAGGAACTGCTGCAGCGCGCGGTGCAGCATCGGGCCGCGCCAGACCACCGGGACGTTGCCGTCCACGAACATCCCGACGCTGATTACCTTCACGCCGTGCGACACCGGCGGCAGGATCATCTCGCCGACCCGGGTCGGACGACCGGTCACACCCAACATCCGCGGCACCGAGAACCCGTAGATGTCGGCGTCCAACACCCCGACGGAGAGTCCGCGGGCGGCCAATGCGGCGGCCAGGTTCACCGTGACGGTGGACTTGCCGACCCCACCCTTGCCGGAGGCGACGGCATACACCCGCGTCAGCGAGTCGGGACGGGCGAACGGGATCTCCTTACCCGGCCCGCCCTGCAGCTGATCACGCAGCTTGGTGCGCTGCTCGTCGGTCATCACGCCGAGGGTCAACCGCAGGTCCGTCACCCCCCGGACGGCCCGCACCGCGGTGGTGACATCAGTGGTCAGCCGATCGCGCATCGGGCAGGCGGCGATGGTCAGCAGCACGGTGAGGCTCACCACCCCGTCGGCGGCGACCGTCAACTCATCGACCATTCCCAGCTCGGTGATGGGCCGCCGGATCTCGGGGTCCTTGACGGTTGCCAGTGCGGCTCGGACCTCTTCGACTGTGGCAACCATGCCGCCAGGCTAGCCCGTTCCGGCTCGCTGCCCGGACACTGCCCGGACCGCCCGGACCGCCCGGACACTGCAGCGACGCCGTGCGGAGGCCGGAAGATCAATCCCGCCTTGCCGCCGGCCAGTGCATTCCCATGGTTCGCACACAGAGCTGTGTCAACATGAGAAGGCCTGTCATTAGCTAGGAGGAGGTGTCCTTCGTGACCTCACCCATGGGATTTCGCGGTACCGCCGCGGTCCCCAACCTGCCGACCCCCCCCACCGGATTCGCCGTCGCCGCGTACCCCACCTACGCACAGGCGCAGGGCGCGGTCGAGCATCTCGTCAAGCACAACTTCTCGATCCCCGACCTGACCATCGTCGGTTCCGACCTGCAGATGGTCGAACGGGTCACCGGCCGGCTGACCGCGGGAAAGCTCACCGCCGCCGGTGCCGCCTCCGGTGCTTGGATGGGCCTGTTCGTCGGCCTGCTGATGAGCTTCTTCGCCCCCGTGCAGAACGGTGTGCTGTTGCTGATCCTTGCCGCAGTGGCCATCGGTGCCGGATTCGGCGCGGTGATGGGCCGACTCGGCTACTCGGTGGCGAAGGGACGTCGCGACTTCACCTCGGCGTCGCAGGTGGTTGCTCGGCGCTACGACGTGCTGTGCCAGCCGCGCAGCGCTGAACAGGCCCGCGACCTGCTGTCCCGCATGGAGTTGGGCATGCGGGGCTGAGCCCGCACAGCACAACGGCCCGGTCCCCACCACGGAGACCGGGCCGTTCTGGTGCGTGACCGCGATCAGTGCTACAGCGATGCTCAGACGAGCGCCTTGGCCTTCAACTGGTCGAACTCGGCCTGGTTGATCGTGCCGGAGTCGAGCAGCTTCTTGGCCTCCGAGATGTGCTCGGCCGGGGACTTGCCACCGGATCCGCCGGCGGCGACGTGCTTGATGTAGGCGTCCGTCTCGCTGCGGGCCTCCTTGGCCGCTGCGATTTGACGCTCGGACATGCTCCGACCGCGGGCGATGATGTAGACCAGCGCGGTCAGGTACGGCGCGAAGATCAGGAAGATGATCCAGAGCGCCTTCCACCAGCCACTGAGCTCCCGATCCCGGAAAAGGTCGGTCAGGATGTAGAAGAGCACGAACAGGTACGCCACGAAGACAAAACTCATGACGACGACCCAGAGAAAGTTCCAGAAGTTGAAGTTGTCCATACCAGGTCCTTCGAGTCGACGACCCGGTGTGCCCGGGCCGTGAATAGGTGGTGACCGGCTGTCCGCGAGTCCGATCCAGCCAGATCCGGGCGCGATCGCGCCGGTTCCGCGGGGAATACTCGCACCGTTTGGTGAACGAATAGTGCCGACGCACCGCAGTCGTGCCTTATCTCACGTTTCATCGAGTTGCAGTTCGGTAACAGCGTGCAGTGCCGGTGAGGAATCGGTGCGGGGGTCGGTGAGGAGTCGGTGAGGTCAGAGCCAGCCGCGCCGGCGCAGCAGCATGTACAGCAGCACACACACCGTCACGATCAACCCGATGGCCAGCGGGTAGCCGTAGGTCCACGTCAGTTCGGGCATGTTCTCGAAATTCGTGCCGTAGATGCCCGCAATCGCTGTCGGTACCAGCGCGATGGCCGCCCACGCCGAGATCTTGCGCATGTCCTCGTTCTGCCGGGTGGTCACCTCGGCCAGGGCTGCGCTGACCAGCGTGGTCAGCATCTCGTCGAACGTGCTCACCCGTTCGGACACCGCCGAGAGGTGGTCCTCGACGTCGCTGAAGTATTCCCGGATCTCCGCCGGCACCAGCGGGTGCGGGGTGCCGGACAGCGTTCGCAACGGCGCGGCCAGCGGCGCGACGGCCCGCCGCAACCCGAGGATCTCCCGCTTCAGCAGGTAGATCTGCTCGATGTCCACCGGCTTGGCCGTGGTGAAGACCGCATTTTCCATTTCGTCGACGTCGTCCTCGACCTGCTCGATGACGGTGACGTACTCGTCGACGATGCGGTCTGCGATCGCGTGCATCACTGCGGCCGGGCCGATCGCCAGCTGCTCCGGGTCGGCCTCCAGCCGGGCGCGAACGCCGGTCAGCTGGGAGTGCGAGCCGTGCCTGACGGTGACGATGAAGTTCTCGCCGAGAAACAGCATGATCTCGCCGTTCTCCACGATCTGCACGGTGTCGGTACCGCTCTGGTGGTCGACGTAACAGACGGTCTTGAGCACCAGGAACAACGAGCTGGAGTAGCGATCGAGCTTCGGACGCTGGTAGGCGTGCACCGCGTCCTCGACTGCCAGCTCGTGCAAACCGAAAAGCTTCGCCACGTCGGCCATCTCGTCGGTGTCCGGTTCGTGCAGGCCGATCAGACGTACCCGCTGCCCCGCTCGCGGACCATCTGCAGGGCCTGCGCCGGATCGTGGCAGCCGGGGACCCGGACGCCATCGACGTAGGCCGCGCAGTCGACGATGACGTCGCGAGAGACGATGGGCAGGGTCAGCCGCACCGGTTTCCGGTGAACGGTCGGAACGAAAGACGGCAGCGACGGCAGGGACGGCAGGACTGCCATGGTCGGCCTCCTTCATCCGCAGGACGCGCGCAGGTGCGCATCTGCACAGGTCAGGCTACCCGCGACCGGCCGTCATGGAGAGGTCCGCGGCCCCCGGAGTGCGGCCGGGAAGGGCGGCCGGGCAGGATGGTCGCGATGATCATCGACCTGCACGCGCACTCGACCGCCTCGGACGGCACGGACTCGCCAGCCGAGCTGATGGCCGCGGCGGACTGTGCGGGCCTTGACGTGCTGGCGATCACCGATCACGACAACACCGGCGGCTGGGAGCCCGCGCTGCGGGCCAGGCCCGACCACCTCACGCTGATCCGCGGCGCCGAGTTCTCCACCGTGGTGCCGGTCGGGCCCCGCACGGTCAGCGTGCACCTGCTGGGCTACCTGTTCGACCCAGTGCATCCCGCGATCGTGACCGAGCAGACCAGGCTGCGCGGCGAACGCCTGCACCGGGGCATGGCGATCGTGGCGAAAATGGTCGCCGCCGGGGTGCCGATCTCTGCCGAGCAGGTGATGGAGATCGCCGGCGGTGCCCCGGTCGGGCGGCCGCACATCGGCCGCGCGCTGGTCGCCGCGGGCGTGGTGTCCAGCGTCGACGAGGCGTTCGAGTCGTACCTGGCCGGCCGCGGGCCGTATTACGTCCCGAAGGCGGACACCGATCTCTCCACGGCCATCGAGATGATCGGCGCGGCCGGTGGGGTCAGCGTCATCGCCCACCCGAGGGGCCGCGGCGAGTACCGCGCGCTGACCGTCGAGAAGATCCGGGACCTGGCCGCGCGAGGCCTGGGCGGGTTGGAGGTCGACCATCCCGATCATGACGAGACCGAACGCGCGGAACTGCGGTCCGTCGCCGGCGAAGTGGGCCTGCTCACCACCGGATCATCGGACTACCACGGGCACAACAAGAAGCTGCGGCTCGGCCAGGAGACCACCACTGAGCAGACACTGGCCGAACTGATCTCCCGGACCAGCGGGGTCACCGTCCCAGTCGGCCCGGTGGGCTCGCCGGTGTGAGCACACCAGGGCGGGCCGTCCGGATGCTGGACGCCGTCGCTGGACTGTTCAGCGCGGGAACTGCGGTGGTGGGCGCGGTGCTCCTGGTGATGGCGCTGGCCGCGCCTACCGTGCTGGAACGGGCAGGCCTGGGTCAGGCGGACGGACCGGGCTGGTCGCGGGTGTCGTCCATGTTGCTGGTCGGCGCGATCGGCGAACTCGTGGTGCGGTTGCGCCACCGCTGGCCGCCGGGTTTGCGGGCGGTCGCCGCCGTGGCTGTGATCGTCGGCTGTCTTGCCGTCATCTGGTGGGCGTGGTGGCGCTGAGCCAGCCGTGCAGCAACGGCAACAGCACCGCCAGCAGCGCGGCGGGATTTTCCACCGCAGGGGAGTGCGCGGAGTGCGGAATGATCAGCAGGTCGGTGCCGAGCCGGGTGGCCATGTCCTGCTGGTCGGGCAACGGCCAGGCGTCGTCGTCCTCGCCGGCGATCACGGCCACCGGGGTGCCGGATCCGCGCAATGCGGCAGCCAGTTCATCGACCATGTCCGGCTCGGTCCGCAGCGCCGCGCCCATCCCGAGCAGGCTGGCCGCTCGGGACGAGACGAATCGACGGCGCAGGAAGTCGGCCATCTCCGGCGATGGCGATTTCCGAGCCGCCTGGCCCTCGGCGGCCGCCAGGTCGTAGGCCATCTCGTGGCCGTGCTCGCGCATCAGCGGTTCGCCGGCGCTCAGCGCGTCGTACCGCTCGCCGTAGCGGAACGCGGACGGGCCCGAACACAGCAGCACCAACCCGGCAATGCGCGCGCCCGCCAGCACCGCGCCACGGGCGACCAGACCCCCGAACGAATGGCCGAGCAGCACCACCTGGCCGTCGGCCCGCAATCTCTCGACCAGCGCGGCGGCCTCTTCGCCCAACCGCGCCGGGGTGTACTCGTCCTCCTCGTCCGGACCGTCGGACTCGTGCTGGCCGGGGAGATCGACGGTCACCGCGGTCAGTCCAGCGGCCGCCAGCGGGTCGAGAATGGGCGCGAAGTCTTCCTTCGAGCCGGTGTAGCCGGGCAGCAACAGCACGGTGCCCGCCACCGGGTCGGCCAGTGGGTCGGCCGTGGCGACGAGGGCGGCGAGCGGCCCGTGCGTGCTCGGCAGGGTCGTGCGGGCCGCTGCGGTCGGGCTGAGCTGGTCGGGCTGATCGGTCACGACAACCCCACCACCTCGCCGCCACGGGCCTCGATGATCATGCTCCCGACCGCTGTCGCGTCGACCCTGCCGGTGTACCCACCGCGGTCGACCGGGATGGTGGTGGGCACGATGCCGCGGTTGCCGTTCGCGGCCGCGAACACCGCCAGTCCACCGTCGACGGGCATCAGCAGCCGTTCGCCGATCAGCGCGGGCAGGCCCGCCGCACCTGCCTTGCTCCACGCGAGGTCGAGATCATCGACCTGGACCTGGGCGGGCGGTTCCGATGCCGATGCCGATGCCGATGCCGATGTCGGGGTCGAGGTGGCGAACACCGAGATGGTTGGCGGCTGTTGGCTTTCCAGCGCAGTCGTCGAAGACGTGGCGGGCGCATCGGTGGTGGTCTGTTGGCTCGTCAGCGCGATCAGGTGATCACCGACCAGCGAGTACCGGGCATCGCCATCGATCACCGCTGGCGTCGGTGAGGTGCCGCCGGCCGCCGTCAGCTGGTCAGCGGCAACGATCTGCTCGGCGGGGACGTCGACGGGCTCGCGGGATTGCTCCGCACCGGAGGCCTCGTACACCACCACCGCCGGTTCGGGCGCGGACACCAGCACGGCCACCCGGTCGGCCGTGATGCCGACAATCCGGGCCGCGGGCGAGCCGGTGTCGATGTCGGCCCGCGGTTCGTGTTTGAAGACATCCTGGCCGTCGGGTTTGTTCGGCGCGGAGTCCGGGGTTGCCCAGTTGATCACCACCCGCGCGTTCGTGGCCTGATCAGTCGCATTTTCCGGATCACAGTGTTCGACGGTGGCGAACTGGTCGCTGGCCAGCGCGATGTCGGTGAAGGTGCACCCTGTGTGGGTGGCGTTGGGTTTCGGCGGGGTCGGCTCGTCGCCGTACTGGATGGTCCGCACCAGGTCGTCCCGCCACAATTCGACCAGGCTGGGGCCCATCCAGGCGGCATAGGGGCCGCCGAACGTCAGTGATCCGCCGACCTGGTTGGGGCTGGTCCGGTAGTAGTGCCGGGCTCCGGTAGCGGGGTCGAGCAACATGACCTGCGAGCAATAGCCGCCCTTCTCCGAGACGACCATGACGCCGCGCACCTTCCCGCGCCTGGTCACCCCTGGAGCGTCCACGTCACCGGACCCGATCGCGCACAACGGCAGGTTCTCCCTGCCGTAGGACCAGCGGAACCCGCCGGTGACGGCGTCGTGGCCGGTCACCGCGTGCTCGTCGGTGGTGATCACCACCCCGTACGGCGAGGCCACCGACCCCAGGTCGGGGTTGGTGGCCAGGCTCCACCGTTGAGTCAGCGTGCTTGGCACGGTGTCCGGAACGTCAGGGGCCGGTGTGGTCGGGCCGAGCACCGAGGTGGTCGCGCGAACGTCGCTGTTCAGGTAGATCGCGACACCGACGCCGACCACCACAACGGCGATGACCGCGGCCACGAGCCTGTCTAACCGCCGTCGGCGGGCGGGGCTCATGGTCACCGCGCGAGCCTACGCAACGCGGCTGAGCGAGAAGGTCAGCCGGCCGCGCTCTGCGCGTCGGCGGGCGCGCCGCCGCGGGTCCGCCGACGGGGCCGGCGGCGACGGGTGGGAACGGCCTCGGCGTCCACCGATGCCTCGGCCTGCGGAGCGACCGGGGGAGTCTCGCCGGAACCGCTGCTGGTCCGGGTGCGCGTCCGACCCGAGCCGGTGCCGCGTGCGCGGGTACCCCCGGTGGGCCGGCTGCGGTGCCCACCGGTCTCACCGAGATCCTCGACCACCTCGGCGTCCAGCCCGGCCCTGGTGCGCTGAGCCCGCGGCAGCCGGCCGGTGACCCCCGCGGGGATGTCCAGGTCCTCGTACAGGTGCTTGGAGGTGGAATAGGTCTCCAGCGGGTCGGCCATGTCGAGGCCGAGCGATTCGTTGATCAACTTCCAGCGCGGGACGTCGTCCCAGTCGATGAACGCGACCGCAACACCGGTCTTGCCGGCCCGCCCGGTGCGCCCGATGCGGTGGATGTAGGTCTTGTCCTCTTCCGGACACTGGTAGTTGATGACGTGCGTGACGTCGTCGACATCTATGCCACGGGCGGCGACATCGGTAGCCACCAGCACGTCGACCTTGCCGGAGCGGAACGCGCGTAGTGCCTGCTCCCGCGCACCTTGACCGAGGTCACCGTGCACCGCGGCTGCCGCGAAGCCCCGTTCGATCAGGTCGTCGGCCACCTTCGCGGCGGTGCGCTTGGTGCGGGTGAACACCATGGTCAGGCCGCGGTTGCGGGCCTGCAGCACCCTGGCCAGCATCTCCACCTTGTCCAGCGCGTGCGCACGGTAGGCGTACTGCTTGGTCAGCGTGTGCGTCTGGCCCTCCGCGGCCAGCTCGGCGCGGATGTGCGTCGGCTGGGCCATGAAGGTGCGCGCCAGGGTGAGAATCGGCCCCGGCATGGTCGCCGAGAACAGCATGGTCTGCTTGATGTCCGGCACCATGCCGAGCACCCTTTCCATGTCTGGCAGGAAACCGAGGTCGAGCATCTCGTCCGCCTCGTCCAGTACCAGCACCTTGACGGCGCCCAGCACCAGATGACCACCGTTGGCCAGGTCCAGCAGCCGGCCAGGGGTGCCGACCACCAGGTCGACCCCGTTGTGCAGGGCGGTGATCTGCGGCTCGTAGGCGCGGCCGCCGTAGACGGAGGTCACCGCCAGCCCCATGTACTTGGCGGCCTGGTGCAGGTCGCGGGTGACCTGCACGCAGAGTTCGCGGGTCGGCACCATCACCAGCGCGCGGGGGGCGCGGCCGGCGGGCAGCTTTCCGTTGGCGGTCAGC
>JBBQJM010000120.1:0-9753 GCA_038325895.1 Mycobacteriales bacterium | reverse complement strand
CAGGACCCGGTGCTCCGTAGCTTCGTGCAGGACCGACTGGGCAGGAAGTGGAGCCCGGAACAGATCAGCCAGGCACTGAAGGCCGAGTTCCCGCTCCACCCGGAACGGCACGTCGTGCACGAGACCATCTACCAGGCGTTGTACCGACCCGACCTCGGCGGCCTCGCCCGTGACCTTCCCGAGAAGACACTGAGAACGGGCCGGCAGAGGCGAAAGCCCCATCGCCATCCTGATTCTCGCCGTCCGCGACCCCTGGTCGACATGACCATGATCGACGCCCGTCCCGGCGAGGTCGCCGACCGTTCCGTGCCAGGACATTGGGAGACCTCGTTACCGGTGCGTACAACCGGTCGGCCATCGGCACCCTGGTCGAACGGAGCAGCCGGTTCACGATCCTGTACCCGTGTGTCGCAGGTCGTGACGGCGCAGTCCGGTCAATCCCAACCGGGTAACGAGGGCGTCCCAGTTCAATCGCATGAGCGTGGGCAAGTCGGCGAGCGCCTGCGACCGAGGACTACTCGTTCTGTCGTGGACCTTGTTCCACGCTCGACGTGATCGACTGCGTGCGGGATTGGTCGGGATCAGGCCGTCGCGGACGGCCTCGTCGAGCACTCTCACCAGCGCGGAAACGGTGTTCTTGAGTGTCGACGAGCCGCAGCCCGCTTCCCAGCTGTCAATGGTGCGGTCGATCAGGCTGGCGGTGATCAGCCGCACCGGCAGGTGACCCAGCGCCGGCACAATCCTCTTGCTCAGGCCGGCCCGGTACGGGTCGGCCGTGCTCGTCCCATCGATTCCGCGCATCCATCGCTCGCCGAGCGAGGCGACATAGTCGCCGAGAGTGATCCCGGGGTCGATGCCGGTGGCGACCGCCGCCTGCATTCGCTCGAAGAACGCGGCGACCTGATGGTCGGTCTCGCACGTCAGTGACCTGGACCGTCGGATGCCGGTGTCGGGTTCGAACCACCGCACCCGCGCCACCATGCCCGAGCCGCGTTGCATCACATCCGTTGTCAGGACGACGCCGGGCGGAGGTGTCCGCATCGCCGGTCACCGGCTCGGCGGTAGCCCGCGGGCGCGCACAACCAACGCTCGACGTCATCGGCGTCAAACCTTACTGTCGTCGACTTGAGGCCAGGGACGCCCAGCCGGATGGGCGTGGGGCCTACCCCGGCATCGGCCCATCGAACCAGCGTCGATCGATGGACCCGGAGGCGTCCAGCAACCTCCGCTACGGTCAACAGCCGGGGCGATCGTTCCGTCGACGTCGCTCGATCCGATGACACAGCAACGGTTCTCGTGGTGCTCATGGCTGCCCTTCCCTTCCGTGTGGCGGCCGCGGCCTACCCGGCGGCCTCTGACAGATCATGAGATGCGCCTGTATTCCCAGTGCCAGGGTTCGGGTTTGGAGCCTCCGGCCCGGGCCCAGGTGGGGTGGGTCCAGCCGTAGCGGCCGGCGTTGGCGGTGAGCCAGTCGAACGCGGGTCCGGCGCCGGCGTTGATGGCGCAGCAGCCGCCGATGTCGACGGCTTTGCCCCAGCCGTGGTTGGAGGTGCCGGGGTTGGCGCACAGGCTGCCCTTGGCGAGGCGGCATGCGACCTGTTCGAGGTAGGAGCGGTAGCCGTCGGTGATGCCGATGTCCTGCCCGATCGCGGCCTTGAACGCGGTGTTGAGCTGGTCGTACGCGGACGCCGCTCCGCATTCGAGTTGTAGGGCGGGTGCCGACGGGACCGGGCAGAGAGCGCTGCTGAGGATCCGGCCGTTCTGGTGGCCGCCCCAGGCTGCGGACCCGCCGCCACCGGCGGTGATCGATTGACCGCAGTTCGGGCCGGCCGCGGCCTGGATCAGGACGTCCCGCTGACTGCTGGTGGTCGTGCTCGCCGGCGCTGTGGCCGATGCGGCCGTGGTGTCGAGTGCGGCGACGATGGCGGTGGCCTGCTGGTGGGAGTCGCGGTAGATCCCGCCGTCACTGGACGGCGAGCCCTGCACCTTCTGCGCGACGGTCCACGGTGAGTGGGTCTGCCAGCCATCGATGGTGATCATCCGGTCGAGGAACTTCCCCGTCGCGGTCGCGGGGTCGATCAGTTCGGCGGGGCTGCCCCAGCCGGTCATCGGGCGTTGCTGGAACAGGCCGATGGAGTCCAGGTTGTTGCCGACCTTGTCATGCGGGTAGGCCAACGACTCGCGGGCGACGGCGCGCTCGGCGTCGGTGAGTCGCCGGCGCTCGGCGGACCCGACGAGCGTGCTCGTTCCGTCGTTGGCGTAGTTGTACAGGCTGGACTCGGCCAGCGCGGCGGCCATCGCGATCGCCGCGGCCGTGGGGCCGAGGCGGCGGTCGAGCGCGACCCCGACGACCACCTTGGCGTTCGCGGCCTGCGCGGGGTCAAGACCGGGAGCGGTGCCGGTGACGGCGGCCGGCGGGCAGCCGACGGACCGGTCGTGGTCCAGGCGTGGGACTTCGGGCCCGGCTCGCATTTCGTCGCCGAGATGCATCAGGCGACCCAGCGCGCGGCCCGGACGATCGCGGTGATGTCGGGGGCGTACCAGGCGTCGGTGTTCGCCGCCGAGGAATGGCAGGCGGCGTGGGTGGCCGATCCGGATGGTCGGGCTCGGCGGCTGGTGGCGTTGCGGGTCGAAGACTGCACAGCGCGAGCGCGGCGAAGAGGGCAGCACCGGTGACGGCGTCGACAAGCCCATCGCCGCGAGCCGGCAGCCGCTGGCGAACTGTGCCCGAAAGGGTGCCCGAATGTGCCTACCAGCCGCTGTCGTGGGCCGTGACACTGATCGGGTGATGCGCGGAGCCCGGTCCGTCACAGGTGGGGGAAGCTCCGCCGGCTGATGCGTCGCGCCAGTGCGAAGCGATCCGATCGTGGCGAGCGGTTGACGGACGACGTACGGGATGGCCTGGACGTCGCCGGTTCGGGGCGGAAGGAGTCCGCGTTGGACGATCGAGTTCGCGCCGATTCGAGCCCCTCGGAGGCGCCGACCCGACCCCGCAAGTCGGCCGGAAGCGGAGGTGACTTCGGCCTGCTTGGTCTCCAGCGGCAGGCCGGCAACGCCGCCACCACGGCACTGGTGGCGCGGCTGTCCGCCCGGGATCGCATCGCCCCCGGCGCTGGGCCGTCCGTTGTGCAGCGGTTGACGGGTGGTGAGGTCGACACCGTTCAGCGCTATCCGCCGGGCGAGATTCCCTCCGTGGTGGGGAAAGCCGTCACCGAACTGCACGAGAACCTCGTACTCAAGGCGAACGCGAACGTCCCGGTGGTCCTGGAACAGTTGTTGCTGGTCAAGGGCCACCAGCAAAAGGTGAAGGACGACTACCAGTCGAGCCATAAGCGCGACTTGAATGCCGACCTCAAGGCCAAGCTGTCGTGGGACAACTACACGCGGGCGCACGCCTACCTGGAGTACGGCCGTCTACGGGTCGCAGACAAGATCTACATCGCGGTCAAGCAGCCGATGGCCGATGAGGTGACCGTGCTGCGTGTTGTCGGGGACATCCACAAGCTCGGTTCCGAGGATGCGAAGGCCGAGGAAGAATTCGCCAAGGACTACGGTTCGGACTTCGGACCAGTGGTCCACAAATTGCCGAACGGCAAAGGCAGTTCGATCGCGGCCGCGGTCTTCGCCACCAGAATCGGTCTTTCCGAGGATCTCAGCTACAAGATCGCGGCGATTCTCGCCTTCGGCAAGATCCGTCCGATCGACAACGTCGTGATCGCCGCTGCACCTCGAACGAGCACCAACGCACCACTGCTGTTCGACGGATTACAGAGCGAGAAGCCGAAGACGCTCAAGGACGATTTCAAGGCGTCGTACGCGCACCTGGCCGGCGGGGACCTCACCCAGTGGATCACCGACAAGACGTCTCTGCACACCGAGAAGCGTGTGCTCATGCTCCTCGACGAGACTGTCGAGCCCCACCAGCGGCTCGTCAAGACAATCGAGATCGCCACATCGGGTTACACCACCGCGGATTCCGACTTCATTTTCGACGCATTGCTGCACGCCACGGTCGAGCAACTGAACTATCTCAAGGCGGCCATCGCGTCGAAGGATCCGCGGGTCAAGAACCTCTACAGCGGCCTCGGCAGCCTGACCAAGGAGGAGGCCATCCGCTTCGATGCCATGGTCGGGACCGGCGGGAATACCGGTGAGCTCGGCGACCCCAACGTCCTCGCTCTGCGGCAAGCGGGCGGGACCGGTGAAGGGTCGGTGTATCTGACGCTCGAGATGTCCACCGGCGTCAACCACGAGAAGTACCGCAAGGCGTACTTCGAAACCAACAGCGAATTCCGGAAATTCGTTGATCGCTATACGAGCAACAACGAGAAGGGCTGGCTGAGCAGCATGGTGCTGACGGACTTCAGACCCCGTCTGAACTACGCAATGGACCAAAATCGGGACGAATACGTGCTCTTCCTGCTGAACGAAGTCGCCGCGCCCGAGGAACGGCGCAAGCTCGGTGGCGACGTGGCGTTCGGTGCCAAGTTCAACGGTAAGTCGACCGCCCTGCAGAACAAGATCTTGCTCGCGCTTCGCCCGGACTCGATGACTCCCGCTGAGCGAGCCGTCTGGCTCGATGCCGCGGTCAAGCGGGAAACCGCATCGGGCGCTGGGTCGCTGAGCGCCAGCGCGGACGCATTGACCGATGAGAACCGCGAACTCCAGGCGGCGATCAAGAGGGCGGGCAAGAATCCGTCGGCCGAGGATCAGGTCGAGATCGACCAACTTGCGGGGAAGACGGAAGCTGCACTTCAGGCGTTCGTGAAGTATCGCGACGAGCTGGAGGCGTTGGTCACGCAAGCCGTCGAAATGGTCGCTGCACTTGTTGCCACAGCGGCTACCGGTGGTGCCGCAGCTCCCGAACTCGTGCTGGCCAGCCTAGCGCGCGCCGCAATGGCGAGTGCGATCGCCAAGGTCGTCGCCAACAAGCTGGTCAAGGGAGATCGTTTCGACGTCCTTGGCGCGGATGGTGCTCAGGCTTTCCTCACCGGCGCTGTCGATGGCGTGCTGAACGCGGTGGCTCCGCTTGCCGCTGAAGCGGCCATGGAGAAAACGGCGTCGGCACTGGCCAGGGTGGCCGCTCCGAAGTCGTTCGGCGCGTTCGCGGCGGGCACCGGCAAGAAGATGACCGAGGGAGCCCTCAGCGGGGGCATCTCCAGTGCGGTCGATGCAGCGGCGCGCGACTCGACGTGGACGCAGGGCTTCGACGCGGGCATGAAGGATGTCATCTTCAAAGGTCTCAAGGGTGCGGCGACGGGCGGTGCCGCGGCAGCGGCACCGCGTGTGCTCTCCGGCTTGATCACGGCCTACGGGTCGCTCGAGGCCCTCGAGGCGGCGGTGGAAGCACTCCCTGAACCTGTCGCGACCTACACGGAGGGACAGATCGACCTCCGGACGGCTGCCGCCAACGCTCCCCGAGACCTCAAGGTGCAGCGCAATTTCGGCACCGAGTACGAGGAAATGGTGGTCGACCAGCTCATGACGAACCGGTTCCAGGGCCTCCCTATGATGCTCACGGTTGTCGCCGGACAGTATGAGTCCAACAATGGAATCGACGCGATGGGGTTCGCGTACGAGGACGGAATTTTGAAGATGTACGTCTTCGAGATGAAGTGGAAGAACCTTCCCGAGGATGGTGTCACGCAACGCCAAGTCAGACTCACACCGACATCGACCAAGGGCAAGATTCAAACCGATTACGAGTGGGCGATGATCTGTATCGACGAGTTCATCGCCTCCAAAACCGTGGGTGCTCTTGCCGCCAAGAACCAGTTGCGCATGCAACTGCCGAGGCTGTTAGGCGAAGCCCCCGGTTCTCGCTGGACCAACGAAAGGCTACGAAAGTACCTGGGCAGCAAGATCACCATGACCGGCGAAATGCGCAGAGTGGTCGCCATACCGCCGTGGGCGGATGGCCGGAAACTGTACCGGCAGCTGATCGCTTTGCGCCGGCGCGGTCAAGGCGGGTACAAGGTGATCAGGACTGGGCCGTAGCTAATCGTTGGATCGGAGATGCCAGCGTCGATGGCAAATGTTCTTGCGGCGCTGCCGAAGTCGACGCACCCGGCGGCGACGAAGGCGATGCAGGAGATCCTCAACGCCGAGGACGGTGAGCACGCGCGGGTCGCGGCGAAGGCGTTCGCGGTCGACTACGGCGCCAAGTTCGGCAAGGCCGTCGCGAAGATCATCGACAACCTGGACGTGCTGCTGGCGTTCTACGACTACCCGGCCGAGCACTGGATCCACCTGCGCACCACCAACCCGCTGGTCATCTTGAGCCGCACCCCGGGCGGGCCAGGTGACCTGGGCGTTTGCGTCGAGGACGGTGTGCACGACGTGGTTGTTCAGTGGGGGTCGAGGGTGGCCGGATCCGGACGTGTCGGCGTGTCGCGCCGGGGATCGGTTCGTCGCTCGCCGAGGGCTTCGGCCAGGGCGTGGCGGAGTCGTTGGTTGGCGGCCTCGAGTTGGCGGATGCGCTGGGTGGCGATCTGCAGGCGCTGATGCAGGGACGCGTCGGTGGCACGTTGCCGGTCGGGGACGGGTCGAGTGACCGGTCGTTGCCGGCTGCGGAGGCGTTCGATCTCGCCGCGCAGGTCGGGCTGGTTGTAGAGCCATGACCTTGAGACCTGCGCTTCCTGGGCCACCGAGTCGAAACTGACGGGGCCGCCGGCGTTGTCGATCCTGCGCAGGGCCGCGACGACCCGGCGCCTGGTCGCCCGGGACCGCTGCCGGGCGGCTGCGACGACGTGGTGCGAGTTGTCAGCCCGCATCGGGCACCTGCTTGTTGTCGGTCAACGAGGTGATGATCCGGTCGAGGCTGCCCAGCACCTGCCGGTTCATCTCGACGAGCCGGGTGTGGCCGTCGGCTTCGGCGGCGGTGATGAGATGCAGGGTCTGCCGGCGGTGGTCGTGGTGTTGGGGCAGAAACTGGCCGGTGGTCAGGAACATCGGGCAGGTCAGGCAGGCTTCTCTGAACTTATTGTGCTGTCGATTGATTCGTGGTCGCCTTGGAAGGTCATCGGTGCCCGGTGGCCCGTTCGACGGCGGCGAGGGTTAGCGCGGTGTTGTGGTCGTCCAGGCCGGTCAGTGCGTCCTGCAGATCGATGGGTATCGCGTGGGCCAGGCTCGCGGCGAGGCGCAGGATGCGGCCCTCACTGCCGGAACACGGCAGGTGTGTGTCGTTCAGGGCGGTGATCGCTGCGGCCCCAGCCGATCGATGCGATCGGGGTGCCGTCGATGAGGCCGGTGGCTATGTGCACGAAGGGATCGACGAAGTCGGTTCGGCGCAGCCATGAGGCGTGGCCGATCAGGAGTTCGATGGCTGCTTCGCTGGTGTGTAGGCCGCGGGCGTGAGCGCGCAGCGCCGCCGTGAGGTCGGCGGTGTCTGTCACGATCCGGCCCTTTCGGTGGTGGTTTGGACGCCGTTTGTCGGGAAATCCCGGCTGGCCGAGGTCGATGGTGGTGCGGCGGGCCGCGAGCCCTCGATCGAGGTCGGCGAGTTTGTGCTGGGCCGCGGCGAGGCTGGCGTTGAGGCCTTCGGCCCTCGCCGGTCCAGCCCTGTTCGTGGGCTTCTGCGATGCGGGTGATCAGGTTGTCGGCGATCCCGGCCAGTCGCAGCCGTTGAGCCGGGTCAACGCGGGGTCAAACGCGCAGCAGCGGCATCTGACACAACTGTCTCTGAACTCTGCACCTAATTTTCATGGGCCCGCTGATCTTCCTGAGTTCGATCCGAAAGGCGGTATTCCTAGTTCGGTGGTGGCGGATTTCCGACGGATCGTGGCATCGACTTGGGTGAGTTTTTCCTTGACGCCGGTGTAGCTGACTTGAAGACCTTCGACTTCGCCGAGCCAGCCTTCGCGTTTGGCCTCGATGATGCGAGCCTCCGGATTGTCGCGGATCTCTTCGAGCCTGCCGCGTTGCGCCGGGTCCGGCCGTAGGAGCGAGCATCTCAAGCAAGCAATGCTCGTGAACACAGGGTGATCCGAATGCTCGCGCGCAAGTCCCAACCGACACGTTCCGTTTCTCGAAGTGGGCGAGGAAGGAATCCCATTCCTCGTCGGTCGGGGTGCGATATTCCTCACTGGGCCTGGTCGCCCGGCGGCGGGCGATGAATGCTCGATGGGCCTCGATCGTCTCAGCAGGATAAACGGCCTTGTAACCCATAGTTGTCTCGATACTCTTGTGCCCGCAAATGACCTGAGCGATATGCGGCGGCAACCCGTTCATGATGGCGTCGGCGCGTCGGTGACAAAGATCCTCCGGAAATCATGGGCCTGGAACAGCAGCGGGTCACCGTTGGCGTCGGTAAGCCCGGTCGCCGCGAGCGCGTTGATGAGCAGCTTGCGGATCGCCGTGGGAGTGAACGCGCGACGTTCGTTGCCGATGCCCCGTTGGAACAGCAGCGGCATCGGCGGGTGCCAGATCTTCTCCCGGACGTCGTAGGCAACCACCAACGGGACAGCCCCGTCGGGGCGGCGCAGCGCAGCAGCTTGGCCACTCCGCGCCGCCGACCGGCCCGGGTAGCTCCCGCTGCTGCGAGGAAGGGCCCGCTGGTCAGTCGCTGCTGGACCTGCTCCGCGTGCGCCGCAGTGTCAGGCCACCATTCCGGCACCGGGCGCGGCGGAAATTGGTTGCGCAGCTGTCTGTTTCGGGACCGCTGTTCGGCGGCGACCGCACTGGCGGCCGGTGACGGTTTGCGCGTCGCATGCTTGACGGAGGATGTCACAGCGCCCTGCCGAACAGCATGCTCAAGGACTGCGGGTCGTAGCCCGGAGCTGGCGGTGGAGGCACCGGCTTGCCCTTTTGTTCGGCGGTGCGCGCGTGATGGGCCAGCACCCCGGCGATCACCTCGTCCCTGTCGGGCGTGAGGTAGACCTCGGTGGTGGACAGGTGAGCGTGGCCCATGACGAGCTGCACATCGCTGAGCGTCAGCTGCGGGTCGTGGGCCATCCTGGCCGCCGCGCTGTGCCGCAGGTCATGCAATGTCCAGTCCGCTCCGAGGGTGGCGTTGGCGCGCTCGAACATCCGGTGGGCCGCGTGGTAGGTCAATGGTCGCCGTGGCCGGCGCAGTGTCCACCACACCGGCTGGATCCGGCCCAAGGGGATCTCGCCGTGCAGCTCCTGCTGATACAAGCGCAACCAAACGAACGCGTCCGCCGACGCCGGGACCTGCTGCACCGCCCGAGTTCCCTTGCGCACCACCGTAATCAACTGCTGGCCTGGGTCGATGTCGCACTGCCGCGTGCCCAGCAGCTCCGACGCGCGCACCCCGGTCGAGATCCAGAACGCCACCAGCGCTCGGTCCCGGTTAGACGGCAGCGCGCCGAACAATTCGTTGAACCGCTGATCGGGGATCGCCCGGGGAATTCGGTTCGGCACCTTTGGCCGATAGCGGCCCACCCGGTCGCGTGCCCACCCATCCATCGGGTTGTGGTGCGCGTTCGCACGCCCTGACCTGCGGGACGGATCGAGCGGAAACGGGTTCAGAATTGGACCTGTGCCGGCATCCCGATGAAAATCGTAGAAGCCACGCAACACCGTTTCGCTGTGCGCGACAGTCGCCGGCGCATAGCCATCCGTCGACGCCGCCTGGCCCGTGACGGAATTCGGCGCTCCCGCGGCCACGCTCGCCCAGCCGCAGTCTGACCGTACGGCTAGTCGACGCTGCTTCACCGTCAGCTGGATCCAGCAACTGAAGTCGCGGGCCTCTACCCGGGTCGCCCGGTCCCAACCCACATCCACCGCGTGCAG
>JBBQJM010000119.1:0-9780 GCA_038325895.1 Mycobacteriales bacterium | reverse complement strand
ACCCGAACAACCGGACTCGCCGCGTGAACCCGACCCCACCATCCAAAACACGACTCAAGATTCACGGCTCCGCCGCTTCAGCCCTCTAGACCCCCTGCCGATCGGCAGCCTGGGCGGATGGGCGCCGGCCGCCACGCCGAGCACGCTTATGGGCATGACCACGTTTCTCGACCCGGCCGCTGCTATGACGCCCGGGGAAGCGCCCCGGGAACCAGTGCCGTCGCAAGCCCCGCGGCACGGCCTGTTCTCGCCGCGCTCGTGGGCCGAACTGCTCTACACCCTGGTCGACCTCGCCCCGGCCATCGCGTTCTTCGTGATGATCGTCACGCTGCTGTCGGTGGGCCTGGGCCTGGCGGTCATCTACGTCGGCGTGCCGATCTTCGCGGTCGGGCTGCTGGTGGCCAGGCTCGGCGGCCAGGTGCAGCGTGCGATGGCGCTGGCCTTCCTGGACCTGCCGACATCGCCGCCCGGGGCGATCAGACCGCGCAAGCCCGGTCCGATCGGCGCGATGGTCAGCGTGCTGGCCGACTGCGGCTGCTGGCGGGCGGTCTGCTATTTCGTCATCAAGATCGCCCTCGCGCCGGTGACGTTCGGGCTGGCCGTCGGCTTCTACGCCGCCGGTTTGGGCGCGGTGACCTACCCGATCTGGCGGCCGTACCTGCCCGAGCAGGCGGCGTCCGACGGATCGCCGCACCGCGGAACGCAATGGTGGCCGGACTATTTCGTGGACACCTGGCCACGGATGGTGTTCCTGGCGATCATCGGGCTCGGCGTGCTGTGGCTGGCGCCCCGGGTGGTCCGACTCCTCACCACCATCGACCGCATCTTGATCGTGAGCCTGCTGACCGGGGACACCAATCGCCTTCCGGACCACTGAGGCCGCGTCTACGGCGGTGACGGCCCGCGCCCGGATGGCAGCTGACGGGCGGCGATCTGTAGCGTCACAGGCCCGGCATTTCCCCGACGGAGGAACCGATGACCGACGCACCCCTGTCGCCCGCGCTCACCCGGCTGCTGGCGAGCGCGCCGCCGCCACCAGGCGCAAGGATCGAGACAGCGGACGTCGACTACCAACTCGACGGGACGGCGCTGCAGGGGTATCTCGCCGTCGACTCCGCCTCAACCGAGCGCCGGCCGGGTGTGCTCGTGGTCCACGACTGGATGGGGGTGGCCGGGTACGTCCAGGTGCGAGCGCAGATGCTGGCCCGCCTCGGGTACGTGGCAGTGGCCGCCGACATCTACGGCGCTGCGATCCGGCCGAGTATGCAGGACGCGCCGATGGTGGCCGGGTCGTTCTATTCCGATCCGGCGCTGGTCCGGGCTCGGGCGCGGGCGGGGCTCGACGAGCTCCGGTCCCACCCGTTGGTCGATCCCGCGCGGACCGGCGTGATCGGCTACTGCTTCGGCGGTTTCGTCGCGCTGGAGCTGGCGCGCAGCGGGGCCGACGTCGCCGGTGTGGTGACGTTCCACGGCGCGCTGAGCAGCTCAGCGCCGCAGGACGCGGCCAATATCAAAGGGAAGTTGCTGGTGCTCTCCGGTGGCTCCGATCCGGTGGTGCCGGACACTCAGATCGACAAGTTCAAGGATTCGCTGCGGGCGGCGCCGAATCTGGACTGGCAGCTGGTCAGTTACGGCGGCGCAATGCACGCGTTCACCAATCCCGACGCCAACGCTCCGGAGCGCGGAGCGGCCTATCAGGCCGCCGCGGACCGTCGGTCGTGGGCCGCGATGCGGGCGTTCTTCGACGAGATCTTCGGCTGACCGGGCTCTTCCGGGTCACCCCGAAGATCCCGACGAGGCGATCACGTGCTCCCCGGGGTCCGGGCGGCCCAACCCGCGAAGACCCTTGGCCAGCACGGCGACCGCTGCGGCCAGCAGGCAGCCCGCACCGATGAACACGAAGCCGACGGCGGGGCCGTACCTGTCGACCAGGGGGCCGACGGCGAGCAGACCCAGCGGTCCGGCCGCGAGGGACAGCGCGGTGTAGCTGCCGATCACCCGGCCACGCAGGCGCTCCGGGGTGCGGGTCTGGATGATCAGCGAGCACACCGGGTTGATGGGGCCGGTGACGATCCCGGCCACCACGGCCAGCGTCACCATCACCCACACCGAGGGCAGCAGGGCGAACGCGCCGAGAAACACCCCGGCTGCTGCCAGCCCGCCCACCAGCGTCGCCCGGCTGGAGAGCCGGCCCGCGAACGCCCCGTAGGCAAGTGCGCCCGCGATACCACCGCCGGCGTAGGCCGCCAGGATGATCCCGAACGCGGCGGCCTGGCCGGTGATCTGCAGGTGCGCGTTCAGCACCACTGTTTCGAACGGCAGGACGAACACCCAGAGCACGGCCGCGGTCAGGGTGACCGCGCGGAGCGTGCGGTCCCGCAGCACGTAGCGGAGCCCTTCGACCACCGAACGGAAGTAGGGCTCCGGTCGCGGTCGCGGCGCCAGTGGCGCGGAATGGTGATGGCGGTCATTGCTGCGGCGAGGCCGAACAGCACCACCGACGTCCACAGCGTGCCGAAGCCGCCGATGACGATCAGCAGCACCCCGGCGAGCCCCGGTCCGGCCAGGTAGCCGACGCCCTCGGCTGCCTCGCCCCAGGCATTCAGCCTGGTCAACGGGATACGGGCGGGTCGGGCGACGTCGGGACGCAAGCTTTCCCTGGCCGCGGCCCCGGGGCTGTCGAACACCGCGCCCAGCGCGACCATGACCAGCAGCAGCGGAATGCCGAGCCCGATCGTCAGCTCGGCGAGCGGGATCGCCGCGCGCTCAGAACGTCGGCGATGATGCTGGACCGGCGCCGGCCGACCCGGTCGATCAACGCGCCGCCGAACACCGCGGAGAAGGCGATCGGTGCGATGGCCGCGGCGCCGGCCAACCCGGCCAACGCGGCACTGCCGGTTCTCTCGAGGACCAGCCACGGCACCGCGACGGCCACGATGCTGTTGGCGGTGATCGACAGCGCGGTCGAGCCGAGCACGCCGGTCAGCGGGATCACCGTCCGGCGAGACCGTGGCGTGTCGGTCATCCGCCCCCCAGGCCCGGCCGCCGGTCCGCCGGTGCGATCAACCTCTTCAGGCGGTGAGCACCAATTTGCCCGGCGTCCCGTTCTCCAGCAGCTCCAGCGCGTCCCGACCCTGCGCGAGCGGGAACGTCCGGTCGACGACCGGCTCGATCCCGGCCGTGTCACAGAACGCGATCAGCCGGCGGAACTCCTCGAGAGTGCCCATCGTCGAGCCGATCACCGAGATCTGCAGGAAGAACAGCCGCTGCAGGTCCGCGGACGGATCGGATCCGCTGGTGGCCCCGCAACAGACGATGACCCCGCCGGGCCGGACGGCCCGGATGGAATGCGACCAGGTCGCTTTGCCCACCGACTCGAAGACGCCGTCGACCCGCTCGGGCAGCCGGGCGCCCTGCTCGAAGACCCGGTGGGCGCCCAGTTCGATGGCCCGCGCCCGGCCCGCCTCGCTGCGGGAGGTGACCCAGACCCGCATGCCGGCGGCCCTGGAGAGCTGGATGAGCGCGGTGGACACTCCGCCGGAGGCGCCCTGGACCAGCACGGTCGACCCGGCCGGCAGCCCGCTGCGGGTCGTCAGCATCCGGTACGCGGTGAGGTAGGTGGTGCCCAGGGTCGCCGCCGCTGCGTGCGACATCGAGCCGGGCAGCGGCACCAGGTTCCTGGTCGGCACCGCGACGAACTCGGCGAACGTGCCCTGGTGCTTCTCGGTCAGCAGGGTGCGGGACGGGTCGGTGGTCTCGTCGCCGCTGAACTCCGGGTCGCCGATGATCGGGTAGATGACCACGTCCCGGCCGTCGTCGGTGACGCCGGCCCCGTCACAGCCCAGGATCATCGGGAACTGATCCGGCTTGATCCCGACTCCGCGCAGCGTCCACAGGTCGTGCCGGTTCAGCGAGCCGGCACGCACCCGCACCCGCGACCAACCGTCGGGGACCTCCGGCTCCGGCCGCTCACCGACTTCCACGCTGTCCAGTGGGGCGTCGGGATTGGGCGCGGTGGCATAGACGGCGAGCATGGTCGTCAGCGTAGAGGCCGACGTTTGGGACACTCATCCGCGGCGTCCACCAGTGAGATTCCCGGCCCGGACATCTTGCTCGGCGAGTACCGCCGAGAACCGTTCTCGGACGCCGTGCGTATTCCGGGTGGACTCGGGTCACCGGGGCCCGGGACCCGCTCGGCGGGGATTTCAAGAATCCACAAGGGGAAGCCATGATCAGTTCGATCGGCACGACACCTCGGCGCCGCAGGATCAGATGGATCGCGACGGTGATGGTGGTGGGGGCCGCCGTCGCCGTCCAGCTGGGTTCCGCCCAGGTGGCGTCGGCGACGGCAGGGACGGCGGTCAGTCGGGCCGTAGCTGCGCGGGCGATCTGTATCACCACCGACGTCTACGTCACCGACAATTCCGCGTTCGGCGCGAACAACGGCGGTCTCATTCATGTCCAGAGCGGGGACGGTGCCAGGAACAGCCTGTCGGAGAACAACAATCCAGTCGGAACTCCCGAATTCGAGACTCCCTGGGGGATGACGTTGGACGCCAATGGTGATCTGCTCGTTGCCGAGCAGGCCATGGTCGGGGCCACGCCGCCGGGAGTGATCCGGGTCGACAAAGTCACGGGTGTCCGTACTCTCATCTCCAACAACACGACACCCGCTGGTGGACCTGACTTCTCCACCCCGAGCGGCGTCGCGGTGGAGGCCGACGGCAGCATCCTGATCGCCGATCTGTCCGCGTTCCCGCAGGGAAACGGCGGCGTGATCCGGGTCGATCCGGTGACCGGTGCCCGAACAACATTGTCCCGCAACGGATCGCCGGCCGGTGGACCGTCCTTCGACGGCCCCATGGACATCGCGGTCGCCGCCACTGGGGACATCTACGTCGCCAACACCTTCGGCACCAACCTCATCAAGGTGGACCCGGTCAGCGGGGCCAGGACGCTGGTCTCCCGCAACAACAACCCTGCGGGCGGCCCGAGTTTCGTCTGGCCGTGGGGGATGACGATCGCACCGGACGGCGACATCCTGATCTCCGACTCCAGCGCGTTCGGTGGGGACGGCGGCATCATCCGGGTCGACCCGGCCACCGGGGGACGGTCCACACTGTCGAGCAACACCAGCCCCGCTGGCGGGCCCAGCTTCGACCACCCAGGTGACCTGATCGTCGATCAATGCGGCCACATTCTGGTCACCGACAGCGGAGCGGAGGCGATCTATCAAGTCGACCTGACCACAGGTGCCCGCACCACGGTGTCGGACAACACCTCCACCGGATCCCCCGCGTACGCGTGGCCGATGGGCATCGCAGCGACCAGCCTGCTCATCAACGTCTTCGATCCGCCGTTCGAGCCCGTCGAACCGGGCCAGCCGGGTCAACCCGGCTGATCATTGTGAGCAGTACGACGAGGGTCCCGGTCGCGAGCCCTGCCGCCCGGGACGTTCGGCGTTCCGGGCGAGCCGCTCGATCGCCCAGACTGGTGGCGAACACCGCTGGCGCCGTTACCCTGGCCGGGTGACCTGGCAGGGCGTTCTGGACGTCGTCGACGCGGTCGAGTCATGGATCGCCGGCCAGTCGTACTGGGTGCAGGTCGTCGTGCTGCTCGCTGTGCTCGGCCCGCTGTGCTGGCTGCTCGCCGGACTGATCGATCGGATGGTGGAGGCCGTGCTCGCCTGGCACAGTCGACGCGACCAGACGCCGGTCGGCGCGATCACCGGGGGTTCCACCAGCGCCGCCGGGCAGCGGATGAAGGCGGACCCGTGAGCCGCCGCCCGCTGCCGGTGTTGACTCGGCGCTGGATGTCGATCGCGCTGGTGGTGCTCGTGCTGGTGGCCATCATCGTCGCGCTGACCCGCTGAACCACTGGCCGATCACCCCTGGCCGACCACCCACTCCGGCGGGCGTTTCTCGGCGAAGGAGCGCGTCCCCTCCCGCGCCTCCGGTGACGCGAACTGCGTCGCGGACAGCCCGAGCAGCGCCGCATACCGCTCGTCGGAGTCGTCCAGGTCAGCCAGCACCAGCTCCTTCGTGCCGGCCAGCGCGGTCGGGCCGCCGCGCAGCAGCGAGGTGACATAGCCGGCCACAGCGGCGTCGACGTCGTCGGCGACGGCGTTCACCAGCCCGATCCGCAGCGCCCGGGCGGCGCCGAAGACGTCACCGGTCAGCAGCAGTTCGCGGGCCGCGGCCAGCGCGACCCGATGCAGCACCGGCACCGAGATGACCGCCGGGATCAACCCGATCCGCACCTCGGAGAACGCGAACGTCGCCGACTCCGCGGCCACCGCGATATCCGCCGCGGCCAGGATGCCGAGGCCGCCGGCCCTGGCCGGACCGCCGATCCGGGCGATCACCGGTTTGGGGCACCGAGCGACCTTGTGCAGGATCGCCGGCAGTTCGCGCACGCCTTCCGCGCCGGGCGCCGCGACGGCTTCCTCCTTCAGATCCATCCCGGAGCAGAACACCGGCCCGGTGTGACCGATCACCACGACCCGCGCCGCGGTGTCGGTGGCTGCCGCGTCCAGGGCGGCCGACAGCTCGGCCCGGAGCAGGGCGGACAGGGCGTTGCGATTGTGCGGGGAGTCCAGGGTGATCCAGGCGACGCCGTCGGCGGTGCGGGTACGGACGACCTCGGCCATGGGCACCTTCTCGTGACGCGCGATGCGAACCGACGGCCGCACGGCCATCCGGTGGTGCGGAACACTGGTCCGGTGCCCTCCACCCTGCCCGACGGCGACCCGGTCCCCGCGGACGGCTCGCTGCCCGACCAGGCTTATGAGGGCATTTCGAACCGCACCCTGTCGGTCTACCTGCATGTGCCGTTCTGCGCGACCCGGTGCGGCTACTGCGATTTCAACACCTACACCGCCGGCGAACTCGGTTCGGCGGCCTCCCCGCAGTCCTGGCTGGACGCGTCGCTGGCCGAGATCGACCTCGCGGCCAAGGTTCTCGCGGCAACGGGCAGCACGCGACAGGTGGACACCGTGTTCGTCGGCGGTGGCACACCGTCGCTGGTGGGCGCCGGGCCGCTGACCACCCTGCTCGCGGCGATCAGCCACCGGATCGGGCTGCGACCGAACGCGGAGGTGACCACCGAGGCCAACCCGGAATCCACCGATCCGCGGCTGCTGGCCGAACTGCGCGCGGCCGGATTCACCCGGCTCTCGCTGGGTCTGCAATCGACCTCGCCCACCGTGCTGCGCGTGCTGGATCGGACACATACCCCGGGGCGGGCGCTCGAGGTCGTCGGTTGGGCGCGTGAGGCCGGGTTCGAGCACGTCAACCTCGACCTGATCTACGGCACCCCGGGGGAGACCGACGAGGAGTTCGTCGCCTCCCTGCGGGCGGCCGCTGCGAGCGGGGCCGACCACGTCTCCGCCTACTCCCTCATCGTCGAGCCCGGCACCCGGTTGGCGCGTCAGGTGGTCACCGGTGCGCTGCCGATGACCGACGACGACGTGCTGGCCGACAGGTACTTGCTGGCCGAGAGGGAGCTGACCGGCGCCGGGCTGAAATGGTACGAGGTGTCCAACTGGGCAGCGGACGACGCCGCCCGGTGCCGGCACAACCTGGCGTACTGGACCGGCGCTGACTGGTGGGGAATAGGTCCCGGTGCGCATTCGCATGTCGGCGGGGTGCGCTGGTGGAACGTCAAACACCCGGCTGCTTACGCGGCCGCGTTGGCGGCGGGCCGATCGCCGGGGCACGCACGGGAGGTGCTGGATCCTGCGCAGCGCCTGTTGGAGGACGTCCTGCTGCGGCTGCGGCTCGCCGAGGGGCTGCCTGTCGGCCTGCTCAGCGGCGCCGGCCGAACACACGCCGGCGATGCGGCGGAGCAGGGACTGCTTCAGCCGGACCAGCTGGCCGCGGGGCGGGCGATGCTGACGACGACCGGCAGGCTACTGGCCGACGGCCTCGCGTTGCGGCTTGCCGAATAGCCCGCGACTACCCCCTCGACGTGCTCGCCCGCTCGGCCGGGGCCGTAGCCGTGGTTGCGTCGCGGTTCACGTCCAGGTTCAGGATCCGCACATGCATCGAGGTCCGCTGCTGCAGCGCGGCCCGCAACGCGCGGTGCAGCCCGTCCTCCAGGTAGATCTCGCCCTCCCACCGCACGGCGTGCGGGAAGAGGTCGCCGTAGAAAGTGGAGTCCTCGTCCAACAGGGTGTCCAGCCGGAGTTCGCGCTTGGTGGTGACGAGCTCGTCCATCCGGATCTGCCGCGGCGGAATGCGGGCCCAGTCGCGCATCGCCAGGCCATGATCGGGGTAGGGCCGGCCGTCCCGAACATCCTTGAAAATCATGGGTGGATCACTCGCTCGATCACACGCCCTCCGTCGGCAGGTCGCTCACAGAGTAGCGGCCGGTCGGCCGACCGCGCTGGACCTCGCTGGACCGCCAAGTCGCCGCCGCCTCCTGCCCCGCCATTACACTTGGCACAGCGGCGGCCGGAGTGCCAGCCGCCGATTCAGCTTTCCTCAGCGCCATCCGCCGTCACCGCCAGCACGGGACGGTCAGCAACCCGGAGGTGATCATGACGGCGGACGACAGGCGGTTCGAGGTTCTCCGCGCGATCGTCTCCGACTACGTGGCCACCCGGGAACCGGTGGGCTCGAAGTCGCTGGTGGAACGTCACCAGCTCGGGGTGTCGCCGGCGACCATCCGCAACGACATGGCCGTGCTGGAGGACGAGGGCTACATCGCCCAGCCGCACACCTCCGCGGGTCGCATTCCCACCGACAAGGGCTACCGGCTCTTTGTCGACAGATTGTCCCAGGTCAAGCCACTGTCGGCGGGTGAGCGACGGGCGATCCAGTCGTTCCTGTCCGAGGCCGTCGATCTCGACGACGTGCTGCGCCGGTCGGTCCGGCTGCTCGCCCAGCTGACCAGGCAGGTCGCCGTCGTGCAGTACCCGACCCTGGCGCGGTCGCTGGTCCGGCATGTGGAGGCCGTCGCGCTCGACTCGCGCCGGCTGCTGCTGGTGGTCATCACCGACACCGGCAGGGTCGAGCAGCGGCTGGTAGAGCTGGATGCCGACGTCACCGACGACGCGCTGTCGACTTTGCGTTCGCTGCTGGCCGCTCAGGTGGCGGGGCGCCGGCTGGCCGACGCCGCGTCCGCGGTGACGAACCTGGCAGCGTTGGCCGACCCCGCGGTCCGGCATGTGGTGGTGCCCTCGGTGAGCGTGCTGCTCGATGCGCTGGTCGAGCACCCGGAGGAGCGTCTCGTGCTGTCCGGGACCTCCCACGCAACCGGCGCCTGGGCCGACCAGCCGGCCAGCTTGCGCGGCGTCCTGGAGGCGCTGGACGAGCAGGTGACCCTGCTGAAGTTGCTGGCCGCCCTGGAAGCGCCGGATGCCGTGATGGTCTCCATCGGCCGGGAGAACGCGGACGTGAACCTGTCTACCTCGGCGCTGGTGTCCGCGGGATACGGCAGCGGGAGCACCTTGATGGGCGGACTGGCGGTCGTCGGTCCGACCCGGATGGACTATCCGGGGACGATGGCCGCGGTCCGGGCCGTTGCACGGTACGTGGGAGAGATCGTCGCGGGCCGGTGAGCCGGGCCGGTCAGGCCGGGCACATCAACAGCGCTACCGAAAGGCGACGAACGCCGCCGCACTAGCAGAAGATGAAGGTCGGCATCCGCGCGGCGGATGCCAGGGCAAGGTGCGGACCGGCGTCCGCGGGAAGGCGACTGGTGCAAAGCGTGGCACGGGACTACTACGGCCTGCTGGGCGTGCCCAAGGGCGCATCGGCGGATGAGATCAAGCGGGCC
>JBBQJM010000118.1:0-9783 GCA_038325895.1 Mycobacteriales bacterium | reverse complement strand
CCGCGCCGGCGGCCACCGGGGCGGCCACCTTGTTGGCGGTGGCGAAGGCCTCGTCGCTGGCCATCGCGGCCGGCGAATGCACACCGAGCCGGCCGGCGCGGCGCAGCGAACCGGCAAAGCCGCCGCGCGCCATCACCGCCGACGTGACGGCCAGCAGCAGCAGCAAGGCGACCAGCGGAAGGGCCAGGCTCAGCGACGCGGACACGCTGCCGATCGTAACCGGCAACCTCGTCACTGGCGCACCGTCGGAAATGCCGATTGCTCCCGATATACGTAGTCTGAAGAGAAGGAACCTGATCTTGGAGGGGACATGAGCAACGCCCGTCCGGTGACCGTCACGGTGGCATTCCTGCTGGTGGTCGTGCAGATCCTGATCATGCTGGTGGCGACGATCACCGCGGCCGTCGCGCCCGCCGACTACAAGACCTATGCGGCGACAACACCGGGGATTCTGATCGTGCTGTTCGCCGCGGTGGCCTACTTCCTGTGGGCCGGCAGCCCCTGGGCGCGAACCGTGGCCATCGTTGTCGCCGCGCTGGGCGTCATCGGTGATCTGTCGGTGATCCTGTACTACGACCACACGCCGACCGTCGCGGTGCACGTGGTCGGCCTGATCATCGCGCTGGGCATCCTGGTGCTGTTGCTGTTGCCGGCCAGCAAGGAGTACTTCGGGCGGCCCAGATAACGCAGCAACCGGCGGTAACTGACTGAAACCGGCTCTTTCGGAATCGCCGGGCACGGTAGACTCCGGAGCCATGGCAGCGGTCCAGCTTCTTCACCGGCCGCGCTGAACCAGGGACATGCTCGCCCTCACCGGCGGCCCTGCTGATCAGCGCGGCGATCCCTCCTGAGGTCCAGGAGGGTTTTTTTGTGCTCGGTGAACGGCCAGGAGCGTTGCGAACCAAGGAGATGACACCGGTGATGACGAGCCAGCCCGCAACCGAGGTAGCAACGACGGCGACCGGGGAAACGACCCCGCCGACCCAGCAGGACGAGGCGGTTCCGCCAGTCCGCTACACCTCGACGCTCGCCGCCGAGATCGAGGCCCGCTGGCAGGATCGGTGGGACGCCGAGGGCACGTTCGAGGCGCCCAACCCGAGCGGGCCGCTGGCGCCCCAGGACGGCACACCGGTTCCACAGGACAAGCTGTACCTGCTGGATATGTTTCCCTACCCCTCCGGCAAGGGCCTGCACGTCGGGCACCCGTTGGGCTACATCGGCACCGACGTGCTGGGCCGTTTCCGACGGATGACCGGTCACAACGTCCTGCACACCATCGGCTATGACGCCTTCGGCCTGCCCGCCGAGCAATACGCGGTGCGGACCGGTACCCACCCGCGAACCACCACCGAGGCGAACATCGAGCGGTACCGCGCGCAGCTGCGCCGGTTGGGCTTCGGGCACGACCAGCGCCGCAGTGTCGCGACCACCGACCCGGAGTTCTACCGCTGGACGCAGTGGATCTTCACCCAACTGTTCGAGTCCTGGTACGACGAGCGGGCCGGGGTGGCACGACCGATCAGCGCGCTGGTCGTCGAACTCGAGGCCGGCGAGCGGCAGGCCCCGGATGGCCGTGACTGGACCGAGCTGACGCGCGCCGAGCAGCATCATGTGCTGGCCGGGTACCGGCTGGCCTACATCGACTATGCGCCCGTCAATTGGTGTCCGGGGCTCGGCACCGTGCTGTCCAACGAAGAGGTCACCGCCGAGGGTCGCAGCGAGATCGGCAATTTCCCGGTGTTCCGGCGGAACCTGCGGCAGTGGATGATGCGCATCACCTCCTACGCCGACCGGCTGCTGGACGACCTGGACCGGCTGGACTGGCCGGAATCGGTGAAGTCCATGCAGCGCAACTGGATCGGCCGGTCCTACGGCGCCAGGGTCAGCTTCCCCGTGCACACGGCCGCCGGTGACCAAGACGAGATCGAGGTGTACACCACCCGACCCGACACCCTGTTCGGCGCGACGTTCATGGTGCTGGCCCCGGAACACCCGCTGGTCCAGCACATCACCGCAGCGAGCTGGCCCAAGGCCACCAATCCCCGTTGGACCGGTGGCGCTGCCACCCCACAACAGGCCGTCGCCGACTACCGGCTGGCCGCGTCGCGCAAGTCAGATCTGGACCGTCAGGAGAACAAGGAGAAGACCGGTGTCTTCACCGGCGCGTTCGCGGTCAACCCCGCCACCGGCGCCGAGATCCCTGTTTTCATCGCCGATTATGTGCTGATGGGGTATGGCACCGGCGCCATCATGGCCGTGCCTGGGCAGGACGCCAGGGACTGGGACTTCGCCACCGTGTTCGGTATTCCGATAATCCGGACCGTACAGCCGGTGGCGGATCATCCGGTGGACGAGCCGTATCTGGACGACGGCCCGGCGATCAACAGTGCGAACAGCGAGATCTCGCTGAACGGAATGGATGTCGCGACGGCCAAGGCCGTCATCATCGAATGGTTGGTGGGCAAGGGATTCGGCCGCGCGGAAAAGCAGTACAAGCTGCGGGACTGGCTGTTCTCCCGGCAGCGCTACTGGGGTGAGCCGTTCCCGATCGTGTACGACGAGGACGGCGTGGCGATCTCGCTGCCCGACGATCAGCTGCCGCTGTCGCTGCCGGAGGTATCCGACTACTCACCGCAGAGTTTCGACCCGGATGACGCGACCTCCGACCCGGTGCCGCCGTTGGCCCGGGCCACGGAATGGGCCGAGGTCGTGCTGGACCTGGGTGACGGCCCGAAGACCTACCGGCGTGAGCTGAACGTCATGCCGCAATGGGCCGGATCCTGTTGGTACGAGCTGCGCTACCTGGACCCCACGAACGACAGGACCTTCTGCGACCCGGGTGTCGAGCAGTACTGGATGGGCCCTAGGAATGACAACAGCCCCGACGGCCTCAAAGACCCCGGCGGGGTGGACCTGTACGTCGGCGGCGTCGAGCACGCGGTGCTGCATCTGCTGTATTCCCGCTTCTGGCACAAGGTGCTGTACGACCTGGGCCACGTGTCCAGCGAGGAACCCTTCCGGCGGTTGTTCAACCAGGGCTACATCCAGGCCTACGCCTACACCGATGCCCGCGGCGTGTATGTGACGGCTGACCAGGTCGTCGAGACATCCCCCGGGGTCTTCGAATTCGAGGGTCAACCCGTCAACCGCGAATACGGGAAAATGGGGAAGTCGCTGAACAACGTCGTCACCCCCGACGACGTGTGCGAGCGGTACGGCGCCGACACGTTCCGGATGTACGAGATGGGCATGGGTCCCATGGACATGTCGCGGCCGTGGCAGACCAGGGACGTGGTCGGCTCGCTGCGGTACCTGCAGCGGCTGTGGCGGCTCGTGGTGTCCGAAACCACAGGTGAGACAGTCGTTGTCGACGTCGAGCCCGACGTGGAAACATTGAAACTGCTGCACCGCACCATTGAGGGGGTGTCGATCGACTACGCGGAGATGGCCTACAACACCGCGATCGCGAAGTTGATCGTGCTCACCAACTATTTGACGAAGTCCGCGACCCCAGCGCCGAGATCCGTTGCGGAGGCATTGGTGCTGATGACGGCGCCGCTGGCCCCGCACATCGCCGAGGAGATGTGGGCCCGATTGGGACATGCAGATTCCCTGGCGCACGGGCCTTTCCCGGTCGCGGACCCGGCGCTGCTGGTCGCCGAGCAGGTGGAGTACCCGATCCAGGTCAAGGGCAAGGTGCGGTCGCGGGTGACGGTCGCCGCCGACGCGCCGGTGGAGGACGTCGAGCGTGCCGCACTCGCGGACGCCCGGATCCTGGAATTGCTGGACGGTGCCCCGCCCCGCAAGGTGGTCGTGGTGCCGGGTCGCATGGTGTCGATCGTTCCGTGACCGCTGCCGCGCCACCGTCCGCCGGCGAAGGGCGGAGTGTCAGGACGTTCTACGTCGGCTGCTACACAACGGGTGCGGGCGGGCAAGGCCGCGGGATCGAGGTGGTCCGGCACGACCCCGTCAGCGGAGCCTGGACGATGGACCAGGAGATCGATTTCCCAACGGGCGCAACAGGTTCCGAGCGACCGGCTTCGCCGTCTTATCTCGCCTGGCACCCCGACGGCCGGCATCTGTACGCCGTCGGCGAGGTTTCCGACGGACGAATCTGGGCGTACGAAGTCGAAGAACCCGGCGGCCGACTGGCAGTGCTCGGTTCGGCGGCCACCGGCGGGGAATTCCCCTGCCACCTGGCGGTCGATCCGGCCGGGGAATTCGTGGTCAGCGCCAACTACGGGTCCGGGAGCGTCTCGGTGCACCGGATCGATCCGGACGGCACCCTCGGTCAGCAGTCGGAGCTGTTGCAGCACAAGGGCTCCGGTCCGCATCCGGACCGGCAGCTCGGCCCGCATGCGCACATGGCCGTTTTCGTCACCGACACTTTCGTGCTGGCTGTGGATCTCGGCGTTGACGGGATCGCCGGGTACCGGCTCGATCGCCGAACCGGTCGGTTGACGCAGGCATCACAAGCGTGGTCTGCGCTGCCGCCCGGGTTCGGCCCGCGGCACCTGACCCTGCTGCCCGACGATCTGGTCGCGGTCGTCGGCGAGCTCACCGGGGAGATCGCGCTGATGTCGCTCGATCCGATCAACGGCAGCCTCACGCCGCGCGGACGCACCGCGGGCACCGCGACCGGTCGGTTCTCTCAGCCGAGCGGCATCGACGCCACCGCGGACGGGCGGTTCGTGCTGATGGCGAACCGGGGTACCGACACCGTTGCCGCGTTCGAACTCGGCCACGGCGTATCCGATGGCGCCCCGCGGCTGGTACTTGTCGATGAGGTGCCATGCGGTGGGGAGAACCCCAGGGACATCACCCTGGTCGACGACGCGGTCTACGTCGCCAACCAGGACAGCGGGACGATCACGGTGGTGGCGCTCGACACCGGCACGGGCATGCTCACCCAGCGCGACGGCAGCCTGGCGATCCCTAGCCCCACCCGACTGCTGGCCCGGCCTGTCCCGCGAACCGAACCGTACCCACGGGAGGAGTAGCAATGACGAACGGCGACAACCGCAGCTACCGGATCGTGCACCTACAAGTCCAACGCACCCCGGTCAAGATCGGCCGCGCGCCGATGCGAACCTACGACCCCTCACCGCTGGTGCCCGTCACCGGCATCCGAGTGGACGCCCGCGGCGTGCGCGGCGTGAGGTCGGACGGCGAGGTCATTCTCGACGTGCACCACCAGGATCACCCCGACACGCGGGACGCCAAGGGGCGCAGCGGAATCCTGTTCATTGGCACGGGCGACTACGCAGTGCTGCGCGAGCGGTACGGGTCGCACGTCACCGACAGCATCGCGGGCGAGACGATCCTGCTGGACGTACCCGAGGGACTCGCCGGCGGCGGGCTGCCCGGCACCGCGGCGGCGACGACTCAGGACGGCCCCGTCGAGTTGCGCGGCATCCGGGTGGCCGAGCCGTGCGTCGAGTTCAGCCGATTCTGCTTGGGCCGTGCGCCTTCACGGTCGTCCACGACACGCTGCAGGCAACGCTGGAGGACCTCGACGGCGGTTCCAGGGGCTACCGGGCGATCGCCGGCGGACCTGGCACCATCTCGGTGGGTGACGTCGTCACCTTGTGATCGCCATGCGGTGATCGCCATGCGGTGATCGCCATGCGGTGATCGGCCTGGGTGATCGTTACGGCGCGATTGCCACCGGGCGACCGCGTCGGCGCGGATTGCGGACGAGAGCGAGGGATCACCGGTGCAGCGTGAGGACTTCCTGGCCGCCTACGACACAGTTCTGGCCCGCTGGCCCGGTCCCCTGCAGGACGTCGACCTGACCTCGGAGTTCGGCACCACCCGGGTGCACGTGGCCGGTGCGGCCGACGCACCTGCGGTGGTGTTGCCGCACGCCTATCAGGCCACTTCGGCGGAATGGATCGTGCTGGCCCGCCTGCTCGGTGCCGAACGGCGAATCTACGCCGTCGACATGATGGGCGATGCCGGGCACAGCCTTCCCGGAGACCGGGCGATCGTCACGCCGGAGGACATGGTGGCGTGGATCGACACCGTGGTGGTCGGGCTGGGTGTCGAGCAACCGGAGCTGGTGGGACATTCCTACGGTGCCTGGATTGCCCTGACCTACGGTCTGCAGCGCCCGGAGCGCGTCGGAAAGCTGACGTTGCTGGACCCGACGATGTGCTTTGCCCCGCTGTTGCCGGCCTACGTGATCCGCGCGACTCCCACCCTGGTGCGTCCGACCTCGGCCCGGCGCAGATCGTTGGTCAGCTGTGAGTCCCGGCGAAAGTCCGTCGACCCGGAGTGGCTGGAATTGACTGCCGCAGCTGCGGAGCTCGAAGGGCCGTCCCGGACGGTGCCGACGAAGATACCGTCAGCGGCGACGGTGGCAACCCTGAAACCGCCGAGCCTGGTGATTGTGGCCGGCGCCAGTCGGGTGCACCACGTCAAGCGCGTCGGCAGCAAGGCCGCCACGCGGATCCCGGCCGGGCGGGTGGAAACGGTCGCCGGTGCGTCCCATTACGGACTACCCCTCACCCACGCCGAGCAGCTCGCCACACTCATGCTCGGGTAAGTGGTCCGTCAGCCGCCCGTGTTCAGGACCGTGAGCGTCCCGGTGTTGAGATTGGTGACGTAGGCCTTCCGCCCGTTGGGCAGCACAGCGATGCTGGTGGGCGAGTCGGACGGAATCTCGGCGGTGACCGTCCTGGTTTCGGTGTCGACCACCGACACCGTCCCGGATGCCACATTCGCCGTGTACAGGTAACGCCCGTCCGGGGCGTAGGTGACGTCTTGGGGGTTCATTCCGACCGGCACCGAACCCTGCACCTGGTTGGTGGCAGTGTCGATGAAGTAGAGGTCGTTGCTGTCGAAGCAGACCACGACGACCTGCTTACCGTCGGGAGAAACCGCGACGCTGTGCGGACTCGTGCCGACCGGGATCGTCTGAACGATGGTGTTGGACGAAGTGTCCAGCACCGAGAGCACGTTTGATTCGTGATCGGCGATATAGGCGAACTTGCCATCGGGAGTGAATGTCACCCAGTGCGGATTGGCCGGCACCGGGACTTCCTGCACCACGGCATTCGTCGCGACGTCGATGATGTCGATGTGCGCGGTGTCGTGGCTCGGCACGTAGACGAATCGCTGATCGGGACTGACCGCCAACGCATACGGCTTCTGTTCGACCGGAATCGTGCCCAACAGTTTCGTCGTCCTGGTGTCCAGCACGGCGACGAGGTTGATCGTTTTATCGGCGTTGTAGATGCTGACATAGGCGCGGCTGCCATCGGGAGTGAGCGCGATGAACCACGGCGGGCCGGCCGGCACCGGGATCTTGGCGATGACCTTGTTGATGGTCATGTCCAGCACCGTCACGACACCGGCGTCCCTGTTGGCGATATAGGCGACCCGTCCGTCCGGTGAGATTGCCACGTAACCCGGCGTCTGACCGACCGGGATCGGATCGCCGTCGATGGTGGGAATGGCGACCGACGCCACCGGCGTCGCAGGTGCGCTGACAACAGGGGTTTCAAGGGAGGGCGTCGGTGCCGCGGCCGCGGCTGACAAGGACTCGGCCGGGCTCTGCGATGTCACCGATTCGCTCGATGCGGCGGATGCTTCGGACGTTGCGGCCACCGGTACCCCGCTGGGCTTGCCGTTGCCGGCGACGAGTTCGTTCGCGGGGCGGACCACCAGCACGACGGTCAGAATCGTGGCAACCGCGGCCAGCGCGGCGAGCGCGGTCAACCACGCGGTGCGCCGTCGGCGGCGCGATCTGGCCTCGACGACCGGCGGACTTGCGGTCGGTGGTCGGTCCTGCGGTGGTCGGTCCTGCGGTGGTCCGCCGCCTGCAGGGGCGGCGGGCGGCGGCGCGGCAGGCGGCGGACCACTGAATCCGCCGGATTCGGCGCCGGGCATTCGACTCGCTGGCTGCGCTGGCGGGCCGTGTCCGGAACTTGGTGCCCGTTCCGCCGCAGAGTCCGGGGCGCTGTCCAAGGCGCTGTCCACCGAGCCCGCGGTCGCCGCTGCCGGATGTTGACCTTCGCCCGTTTGTGACCGCGCCACGGCCACGGCCGACGTCACCCCAGACGGCCGCGGCGTCACCTCGGACGGGGGCGGTGACGTCATCGGATCTGGCCGGGGTGCTGCCGCGGCGGGCACACTCGACGGGCTGTGCCGGCCGGTGAGTAATGCGTCGGTGAGTGCTTGCACGAATTCATCGCAGGTGTGGTAGCGACTGTCCGGGTTCTTCGCCAGCACCCTGGCGATGACCGGATCGGCGCGCTGAAGCTCGGGCCGATGCGCGGAGACCGCAGGCGGCGGCTCGTTCAGGTGCGCCCACAGCAGGGCGGCCTGGTCGTCCCGGACAAATGGCGCGACGCCGGTCAGGCACTCGTAGGCGACGCAGCCGAACGCATAGAGGTCGGTCCGGGCGTCCAGCGGTTCACCGCGGATCTGCTCGGGCGAGATGTAGGCCATCGTGCCGATGACGTTGCCGGTCGCCGTCATTTTCGTCAGAGCCGACGTCTTCTTGGTGAGGCCGAAATCCGTGAGGTAGACGTGTTCGTGCCGCTCACGCCCGGTCGCCGCAGTCAGCAGGATGTTCGCCGGTTTGACGTCGCGATGCACCAGCCCGGCGTGGTGAGCGGTGTCAAGGGCGTCCGCGACCGGAGCCAGAATCGCCAGCGCACGTCGTGGTTCGAGCGGGCCGTCCCTGGACAGCAGGTCTGCGAGATTGCTCCCGCGGACGTACCGCATCGCGATGTACAGCAGGCCGTCCGCCTCACCCGCGTCGTAAATCGGGACGATGTTGGGATGATCGATGGCGGCGGCGAACCTCGATTCGCGCATGAATCGCTCGCGGAAGTCGTTCCCCTGGGTGAGCTCCTGCGACAGAATTTTCAGCGCGACGTTGCGGTTGAGCCGCAGGTCGGTGGCCTCGTACACCGACGCCATGCCACCGCGGTCGATGTAGGCCTCGATCCGGTAATTGCCGATCTCGGTTCCGACCGGAATGTGACCGGAGACGCGGTGCCCTCGGTTCAGCGACGAATCATCGGTCATCGTGTCTCCTGTCGCTGCGGCCTCCGTCGACCGATGTGAGCGGCATCAGCCGCGCTGGGTCGGCCGGTCGCTCGGAATCGCGAGAAGTCCCGTATCCGTTCGCATCCACCGCGATCCGCAGTCACCCTGCGCACCTCCCCATCGCTCAGTGTGACATTTGTCGAGGTACGCGCCATCCGAATAGCCCATCAATCATCACTGGATGAAGTCGAACTGGCAACGTGCGCGTTTGCGCCAACGAAGTGCGGGGAGTTGATCGGACCCAGCGAGGAGGATCACCGGCCGAGAGGGACGGGCACCGTCCGCTGGTCGCTGGGGTCGGAGCGTCGCTTGTCGCCCCGGACCTGCCGCTTGGCCGCAGCGCCGGGGAGCGATTCGGTCCTGTCGGTTCGGCCGACCGTGATGCCGCGCGTTCCGGTTCATCAGGCATCGACGGGCCTGTGGGTGCGGCTAAATGCTAAACGTCATGCCGCGCGTTCCGGCTCATCAGGCATCGACGGGCCAATGTTGCGTGGCGTGGGCAAGGGACGGTTGTGCCAGGACGAAATGGGACGGCGCGGAACTCCACGCGGAAACCACGACGGCGCGGATGAAATCGTCGACTCCTGCATCAGCAGTACCACAATCGACCAGTTCATCCGCGCCGTCGAAGTTGATCCGCGCCCCACAAGGGGGCTGGGTCAGAAGTCGATCTCCCCGGCGATGAACTTCTCCACGTTGTCGCGGGCCTCGTCGTCGGGGTAC
>JBBQJM010000117.1:0-9794 GCA_038325895.1 Mycobacteriales bacterium | reverse complement strand
TCGGCATTCGTCGACCCATCGCCGCCCACTGCGATGTTCCGAAACCCGTTGATGGTCACGTGATCTCATCAGATCACAGACAAGGAGACCGGCATGGCGACTCCATTGGACGGTGCTGATCGGGCTCGGCCCGGCAGTATTGCCGACCGTTACGACGACCTGTTGGCGACCCTGGACGACGGTCCCCGGTGGGGGCTCGTGCACCGCTTGTCCGTGGGGTACTACGAGGGATGGCGGCCTTCCCGCGAGGAGGTCGCGAACCTCATCGCCCGGGAAACCGGTCGGATCACCGAGAGCGAATACCTGGAAGGGAGGCGCAGTCACGCGGCGTCATCAGGTCCGCCTGCTCACCACACCGCGGCGGTGGGGTCGACTGCCGACGCACGGGTGTCTGAACGATGAGTCAGGGTCGGGAAGGGCGCGATGCGCGCCTGGTGATCGACGTCGCCACCCGGCTGTTGGTCAACGGGCATCGGATGACCGACTCGGAAGCCTTCCGGTGGTTGCAGGCCAACGCGATGCAACGCCGCACGTCCCTGCTGGCGGTCGCCGATTCGGTGATCGCTGCGGCGGGCCGGATGCCGCCGCTGATCCGGCCAGCGCACCCGACCCGGGCGTTGCCCCCACCCGGAACCACTGTCAGACCATCTCGGGAACGTGCAAATGCGCCATGACGACGTCGAACTCGCGGACGTCGATCTTGCTGACACCCGCTGCCGACGTGCCATCCGACGGCAACATTCCCACCAGTCCGTGGTCCCCGGCCATCGCCTCCTGATCGCGATAGCTGACGGAGACCACCGCCCGTCCCCATTCGCGGTGCATCAGCAGGCTCGCGCCACAGAATCCCCGCCGGTGCTGCATCGCCGGTAGCGACGCGAATCTGAACGCGTCCGCAACGTGCGCCTCCTGACCGGAATCCACCCGCAACCAGGTCACCCGCATGCAGGAGTCCTCACTCGCATGACGTTCGCGGTGGACAGCCGCGATGTCCCATTCTTCGACCTCGGCGAATCCACCCAGGGTCTTGGCCATGCGCTCACGCATCGGCCGGACCGCCGCTACGCTGCCGTGCATGTTCTCGAGCGTGCGCCACGCCGTCGTAGCGATGCACCGGGCAGAGCGCCGGTCCGCAATCATCGATAACCCGGCGCAGCCGCGCATCGCCTGCAGTGGCGACATCACCTCGTCGCGGAAAAGCCTGATCCCGGAATCGACGGACTCCGGCCGCGCCTGAAACGTCGTCGAACGCGCGTACACGCCCCACACTCCCCTCGCGCAGCGTCGCGCCCTCGGACTTTCGATGGGAATCAACCGATGAGAATTCACTTCACTTTCCTCTCCGAAGGAGTTGATGGCAATGGTTCGGAGCGCCTTGACTGCGGTCACCTGGAAGGGCGGGCACTGCTGACCACAGCATGAACTGCTCGGAATCGATTTGGCTCTGCCTGGCTCTGAATGCTCTGCCAGCGGTTCCGCACGCCTGGAGGCCCAGCCCGCCGCCCGGTCCGACGACGGCGGTGGTGGATGACCTGGGAGAAACCTCTCCGCGACGTCACCGAGTCGGCGTAGCTTGTGTCACCGGGGGACGGAAGGGCGAACACCGGTGGCCGATGCTGGCAGCTGGCCGTGGAGCGGCCCGGCGGGCGACGCCGAGGTGGCCTTCAGGTTGGTCGGCCGTTTTGCGGTTGCGGTCGATGGCCGAGAGGTCGACGACCGCCGAGTCGGTAGCGCCAAGGCGCGCCGGCTGCTGGCCATTCTCGTCGTCAATTCAGGCCACAGCGTGTCGACGGACCGGATTGTCGAAGCCTTGTGGGAGACGGAACCGCCCCCGCGGGCCGCCGAGAATGTGGCGACATTGGTCAGCCGACTTCGTCGTGCGCTGGGTCCATCGGTCATCGGTGGCGCGCGCGGCAGTTACCGGTTGGGTGACGGCGCCGGAATCTGGGTGGACGTCCACGCCGCCGACGAACTGGCAACCCGGGCTCGGGACAGCATGCGGACCGCGCCCGCGATCTCCCTGGCCGCGGCCGGCCAGGCGCTCGAGCTGGTCGAGGCCGGCGAGCTACTGGAGGGTGAACCGGACGCCGAGTGGCTGTACCAGGCGCGGCTGCAGCTGACCGGCCTGCTGCGGCGTACTCGGTTGATCCACGCCGAAGCCGCGCTCGGGGTGGGCGACTTCGCCGCGGCGCGTGAGGTCGCGGAAAGGGCGCTGGCGGCCGATGCGCTCGACGAATCCGCGTGCCGAGCGCTCATGAGCGCCCTGCACCGCGAGGGTGAGCCCGCCGCCGCGCTCGCGGTCTACCAGCGCTTGCGGACGGTGCTCGACGCGGAACTCGGCAGCGCCCCGGCGCCGGAGACCAGGGCGGTCCACCTGGCGATCCTGCAGGAACGCGAAAGCATGTCGGCCGAGCCGCCACCGTTTGTACGGTTGCCACCGCTTGGCGACGACATATCTTTGGTAGGAAGGGATGTCGAGCTCAGCGGGCTCGATCGCGCGTGGAGCGAGGCCGCCGCGGCCCACCCGGGATTGATCATCCTGACCGGGGAAGCGGGGATCGGAAAGACCCGGCTGATCGACGAGTTGGCGACGGTAGCCGCATCCTCCGGAGGGGTGGTGCTTCGCGCCCGGTGCTACGAAACAGAGCGCTCCTTGTTCCTGCAGCCGGTCGTCGAGGCGATCGGTGGTCAGGCGGACCGGATGGCCCCCCGCGAACTGCGTGAGGTGGTCGGCGAAGGCGCCGGTGTGCTGGCCGGGCTGGTGCCGGAGGTCGGTGCAGTACTGGGCACGGTTCCGGCACAGCGCGGAGATCCGGACACCGAACGGCGCCGTGCCTACGACGCGGTGACGATCTTTCTGCGGCGGCTGTCGCTCCGTCATCCGGTGCTGCTGCTGATCGACGACCTGCACCACACCGGTCTGACCGTCATCGAGTTGCTGCACTACGTCAGGCGGCAACTGACGGACAGCCGATTGCTGATCGCCGTGGCGGTCCGGACCGAGGAAGGCCAAAGGGTTCTCGCCGACCTCGCCGACGTCGGCAGGACGGTCGAGATCGGTCCGCTGGCGATGGCTGCCGTGCTGGAGCTGGCGGTCGCCGCGGGCCACGGCGAGCAGGCCGAGGTCGTTGCCAGGCGCAGCGCCGGCCACCCGTTGTACGCGGCGGAGATGCTGCGCGGACTCACGGTCGGCGAGCAGCTGCCGGCCAGCTTGCAAGAGGCGGTCCTGGCCCGGGTGCGGCGGACGGGCCAGGAATCCGAGCGGATCCTTCGCGCCGCAGCGGTTCTCGGCACGTCCTTCGAGCCGGCCACCATCGGCAGGATGCTCGATCTGCCCACCGCCCAGGCCGTCCACCGCTGCGAGGACCTGTTGCACACCAGGCTGGTGGTCGTTGCGGAACGGGCGTACGAGTTCGTCCACGACCTGGTCCGCGAGGTGCTCTATGCCACCACACCGGTACCCACCCGCCTGGCCTATCACGCACGGGCGGCCGACCTGCTCGGCGAGACGCCGGAGGCGATGGCCGAACACGCTGCCGCGATCGCAGACTGGTCCCGCGCCGCCCGGGGCTGGCTGCTGGCCGCCGAGCAGGCAATGAACCGCTTTGCGGCCGCCGACGCGGAGCGGCTGCTCGATCGTGCCGTCGAGGCCGCGTCCACGGCGGGCGAACCAGAGGTCCTGGGTCGGGCCCACCTGGCCCGCGGACGGGTGCGGGAGGCGCTGGCCCGGTACGAGGACGCTATCGCGGATCAGGAAACGGGCGTTGAGCTCGCCCGGTCCTGCGGCGACCTCCGGCTGGAAATGCTGGCGCTGCGGGAACTGGGCGGTGACGCCGCCGTCGCGACGGTCGGCGGCTCCGGGCGCTCGTCGGATGTGTCGCTCGACCGGCTCGAGTCGGGGCTGCGGTTGGCGGAATCGCTCGGCGATCGGGGCATGCAGGCCGACTTCCTTGCCCGGATGGCCGTGGTGCTGAGCAACCGCCTGCGGTTCACCGAGAGCCTGGACGCAGCGGCCAGGGCCGTTGCGGTGGCCCGCGGAGCCGGCGATGCGGTGGCGCTGGCCAAGGCACTGGACGGCACGAAAACGGGATTCGCCTACCTCGGCATGCTGCCGGAACTCGCGAGCGTCCTGTCGGAACTTGAACCGCTGCTGCGCCGCCAGGGTGACCTCTGGCGGCTGCAGTGGACCGTGTTCGAGTCCTCGTTCCCGTTCGTTGCCGCGGCCGAATGGACCGCCGCGGTCGCCCAGGTCGAGGCGGCGCTCGCGGTGAACCGGCGCAGCGGATATGTCGGCTACGAGAGCTGGCTCACCGCCCACCTCGGCTGGCTGGCCCGGCTGCAGGGGCACTACCGCGACGCCCTCGGCCACGGTCGTCGGGCGATCAACCAGGAACCTTCGGCGCTGCATGCGTGGTTCATCACCACTGCGGCCGCGATGCTGTCCACCACCTTGATGGAGATGGGCGACCGCGAACAGGCGGTGGCGGTGCTGCGTGACGTGCCGTTCGGCGGCGCCGAGAGCCAGACGGAGGCGTACCGGCTGCGCTATCTGGCGGCCTTGGCCGAGGCGACCGGTTCCGCAGACGCGCTGGACGAGGCGGATCGGTTGCTGACGGCCATCCGCACCCCTGCGGGCGGGGCGTGGCTGCTCGGTTCCGACGCGTACCTGGGGGTGGCGCGGGCCTGGCTGGCTGGCGGTCGTCCCGACCTGGCTGCGGACAGGGTCGCGCCGCTGATCGCCGCCGCCGACCTGCACGGGTGGACAACGGTCATGGCCGAGGGACTGCTGATCACCGGCGAATGCGAGCTGACCGCCGGGCAGGGGGCCGCGGGCCGCGAGACCCTTTCTCGGGCAGCAACTCTCGCTGAGCAGCACGGAATGACGGGGATCGACCGCCGTGCCCGCGAGCTGCTGGCCCAGCTGTCCACCTGGTGAGACCCCTGGGCCGGTTCAAATCAGGGACGCGATCGATCCGGCTGCTCGCTGCGCGCCGTCCGTCTCCACCGGTAGGTACTCGACGTCTCGGCCGATCTCCATCGCGATCGTCTGGGCGATGGTCTCGGGATCGGTGTCGTAGTAGTCCATGCATCTCCCGGCGCCGTAGCGGTCGAGCCGGTGCCGTACGTGATAATTCTGCTCGAAATGGTTCCGGAGCGGGAAATACAGGAACGGTCGCCGCAGCGCGGTCAGTTCCATGCAGGTGGTCAGTCCGCCCTGTACCACCGCGAGGTCACAGGCGGCCAGATGACGGTACAGGTCGTCCACATACCCCCGTATCTCCAATCCCGGATACGTCGGAAACGACGCCGGGTCGATGCGAGGTCCGGTCACCACCACCATCCGCAGGCCTGCCACCAGTTCCCGGGCCAGCGGGTACGCGGCGATCACCCGGCGCAGCAACGGCGCCCCCACCGCCGATCCTCCGACCGTCACCACACACACGGGTTCGCCCGGGAGATAGCCGAGTTGCTCCCGCGCCCAGGCGCGGTCGGCGACCGCCGCGCGGTCGAAACCGGTGACATAGCCGGCGAACTCGTAGTGTTCGTCGGTCCATTCGCGGATCGTGGGCAACCCCGGCCCGAACCTGTCGGGAACGACGTCCGCCGGGTTGCCGACGAAGATCGCGCGGTCCCTGACCCTGGGGTACCGCTCGACCTGCTCGATCATCTCGGCGTTGTAGTCGGCCGTGAGGAACGCCTCGCGCTCTCCGCCGGACGGCATCGGCATCCAGCCGACGAAGTCGGTGAGCCCGGCGAAGGCGCTTCGCTTCAACTCCGGATTGTCATGCCAGAAATGGTCTGCGTCCCAGGCCTCGTCGCCGATCACCAGGTCGTAATCTTCCGCATCGACCACGTCCTGGAGCACGTGGAAGTTCGCGACCAGGATCTCGTCCATCCGCCGGAATGCCTGGAAACAATGCAGGTCGTGGCCACTGGATTCGCTTTCCAGGTGGGCCGATTCACTGACCAACCGGCCCGAAGCCGGATGGATCGTCTCGCCGCGCATGTCCAGCACCGCGGTGACCGGGTGCTGGGTGAGCCAGTCGATCGTCACATCCGGCCGGAGGGTGCGCAGCTCGCTGGCAATGGCGATGTCGCGCAACGCATGTCCCAGACCGATCGGTGAGGACAGGTACAACGCCCGTGGGCTGCGGGAGCGCGCCCTGGTCCACTTCCGAGCCGGCGGGGCCTGTGCCGGCTTGGGGTGAACCCGGTTCACGAAGTCCCGCAGCAGCAGGTTGAACCGCACCGGGTCTCGCACGTTGGGCGCGTGCCCGGAGCCGTCGAACATGACGAACTCGCAGCCGAGCGCGGCCGCCAGTCGCTCCCCCGCCGTCACGCTGATCAGTCGATCGCCGTTTCCGTGCACCACCAGGGACGGACAGCGGACCTGGCGGGCCAGATCCGCCGCGGACTCGCTGAGGAATGGGCCCAGCTCGTTGTCCACGATCGTCTCCGGCGTCGTGTCCATCCCCCAGCCGATGGCGTCCTCGATGGGCTTGGTGGAATGCGGCTCGGAAAACATCTCGCCTATGAAGAATTCCAGGAAACCCGGCCAATCCCGCACCCAGGAATGGCGGTTGTACCTTGCCCAGCCCTGGTCGGTGTCGAGCCGGTCATGGAAACTGAAGCTCCCGCGGCCGGGCAGCTTGTCCCCCATCCCGATGGCCGGGCTGATGAACAGTGCTCCGGCAACCCGATCCGGGTGCTGCGCCGCCAACCCCAGCAGCTGGCCGCAGCTCCTGGAAATGCCCACGCACACCGCTGTGTGGGTGCCGGTGGCATCGAGCACGGCGATGACGTCGTCGACAATCTCGCGGTAGGCGTAGGCGGCCGGGCCGACCGGCCGATCGCTGCGGCCGTTACCCCTCTCGTCACAGGTGATCACCCGGAAATCCCCTGCCAGCATGGGAACCTGGGCCTTCCAGTGGAGTGAGTTGATGATCGCCCACGGCGGCATCAGCATGACGGTCGGCTCGCCGCTGCCGAACACCTCGTAGCCGATCTTGACGCCGTCACGGTCGACGAGTCCCTGGATGTCGGGTTGCCGTGCGCGCATTCGGACCTCCAGTCGACGGACGTCCCCCAGGGTTCCGCGACCTATTGCACCGCCATTGCAACGGCACTGCAAGGTCGCTGCACAGAATCTGGCGGTCAACGACGATCCGGCTGACGCAGCCTGCCAATTCCGGCAGTGCCGACAACGCCGACAAAATGGAGGACACCATGGCCGTGGACCAGGACAAGCTGATGGCGTTTCTGGGGCAGTTCGTGGGCGATCTCGGGGCGACCATCGCCGCCGGCAGCGTCGTCATCGGCGATCGCCTCGGGTTGTACCGCGCGCTCGCCGAGGGGCCGGCGACCGCGCATGAGCTGGCGCAGCGCACCGAGACCGACACCCGTTATGTGACCGAGTGGCTGCGCGGGCAGGCGGCCGGTGGCTACGTGACGTACGACCCGGCTAAGGACGTCTACTCGCTGACCGAGGAGCAGGCGTTCGCGCTGACCGACCCCGACGGACCGCTGTACCTCCCCGGCGCCTTCCAGCTCGCGCTGGGCACGCTGCGAGCGGAGCCGGCGGTGACAGAAGCGTTCCGGACCGGCGGCGGTATCGGGTGGCACGAGCATGATCGCGAGGTGGTCATCGGGTGCGAACGGTTCTTCCGCCCCGGGTACGTCGGAAACCTGACCAGCAGCTGGCTGCCCGCGCTCGACGGGGTGCAGGACAAGCTCGTCGCCGGGGGGCGGGTCGCCGACATCGGTTGTGGCATGGGTGCATCCAGCATTCTGATGGCCCTGGAATTCGGCAATTCCGCCTTCGTGGCTTCCGATTACCACCAGGGGTCGATCGATGGAGCCCGCAAGCGGGCCGCCGAGGCCGGGGTCGGTGAGCGGATCGCGTTCGAGGTCGCCTCGGCGCAGACGTTCAGCGGGACGGGGTACGACCTGGTCACCACCTTCGACTGCCTGCACGACATGGGTGATCCGGTCGGCGCCGCCCGGCACATTCGCGAGTCGCTGGACTCGGACGGCACCTGGATGGTGGTGGAACCCTTCGCGCAGGACACCGTGGTGGGGAACATGAATCCCGTCGGCCGGGTCTACTACTCGTTCTCCACGTTCCTGTGCGTACCGAACGCCTTGTCCCAGCCCGGCGGCTACACCCTCGGCGCGCAGGCCGGCGCTTCGGGTGTGCGGCAGGTCGTCACCGACGCCGGCTTCACCCGGTTCCGGCAGGTGGCCGAGACGCCGTTCAACCTCGTCTACGAGGTTCGGCCCTGAATCCTCGTTGACGGCAAGAACGTTCAGTTCCCCTCTTCCTGAAGGGTCAAACCTTTCGCGCGGGTAATAGCGCCACACGGGTGGTTGTTGACGTCGAATTCCGCGGAAGGCGTTGCGCAGCCTGGGCCGAAGGTGGACGCTGCGCTGACGCATTGCCGTTCGGGGGTGCGCGCGGGGCCCGGACGATCCCGGTGCTGTTTCGAGGGGAAGTCCGGGTGTCCGATCCGCGGTTGAATGCTGCCCTGAACCCGTTGCCCAGCAACGGGTTCAGGGCCCGACGCCGGCCGCCGTCGCGGGCGGGCCCGGCGGGTCGGGACGCTGGTGGTGGCGGCGAGCCTGGCGGCCGCGGTGACCACGAACTGGACCGGCACCCCCTTTTGCCCAGTCCTCAATTCTGTTCCTGGCGATGTCGGCGGCCACGATGGACCGCCGGCTCGCGCCGGACCGGGCCAAATGCTCGTCCGGGCCCGGTCGCGCACCAAGCCCGGGTCGTTGCTGAAGGACTCGATCCGATCCGGACGTGTGCGGAATGGAACGACGCTGGGCCGGGGTTCGTCGAGATCGACATGGTCGGCCACGAGGGGCGGTGACCGGGCGACCGCGTTCACTCATCGACTCGTCAACGGGCCGTCATGGGAGCCGGTCAGAACGGCGGTTCGTCGGGGTCGACGCGCCGACCGTCGGTGGGCGTGTCGGTGACATCCCATCTGGCGGCGTCCGAGTCAGTGGGTCCGCCGTGATCATTGTTGTCCTGATGGGTGCGCGTGGGGCGGGGCGCAGTGATGATGTCCCGCACGCGTTGGACGCGGCTGCGGACGGTGGTGACCAGGACTTTCAGCTCCAGGGTGTCAGGGAAGGGTCCGCCGAATTCGGCGTCGCGCCAGTCCGGGCGAAGTCCCTCGTCATCGATGTCTCTCAGCAAATGCTCGGGGCGAGGGCGCCCGCCGGCCGCGGCGCCGTCAGCGTCCGCGGCGCCGTCAGCGTCTGTGGCGCCGTAGGCGTCTGTGGCGCCGTAGGCGTCTGTGGCGCCGTAGGCGTCTGTGGTGTTGTAAGCGTCTGTGGTGTTGTAGGCGTCTGTGGTGTTGTAAGCGTCTGTGGTGTTGTGCGCGTCTGATCCGGGGTGGCGTAGGTGCGGCGTGTCGGCGGGGCCGAGGAGTTCGCCCGGCAGGGTGAGGGTCCGCGGGGGGTCGGTGTATCGGTGGCCGGTCGGACTGGACCAGATCTGGGTGTGACCGGGTCCGCGGGTGTTCGACCAGGCGCTGTGATGCTTGAGCCAGTGATGGTTGCGGCACAGCGGGTCGAGGTTCGCCGGATCCGTGGCGCCGCCTGCGTCTGGGTCTTGCTGTTCGAAGGGATCGCGATGATCGAGGTCGCAGCGCCACGCCGGTTGCCGGCAGGACGGGAACCGGCACGTCGTGGCCAGGGTGGTGGCGATGTCGCGGATGGCCTGCGACGGTCGGTAGGTGCGTGAACCGGTCCCGGTGACGCTGCCGCTGGCCGGGTCGAGCAGC
>JBBQJM010000116.1:0-9850 GCA_038325895.1 Mycobacteriales bacterium | reverse complement strand
CGATCAGATCCAGGGTCGCCCGTTCACCGTCGGTCAGGCACTCCAAGGGGTCGGCGGCGGGCACTGCTGACCGCAACCGAGCGAACAGCACGGCGGCGGCCTGCGGATCCAGCAGCGAGCGGCCCGCTCCCACGGTGCGGACAGCGGAGAGCAGGTCGAACCCGGTGATGTCCTTGATCACGAAACCGCAGGCGCCGGCCATGAAGGCGTCCAGCATCGCCCGCTCGTCGGGATAGGAGGTCAGCATCAGGCACGCGAGCTCGGGCAGGCGTGACCGCAGCTCGCGACACAATTCGACGCCATTGCCATCGGGGAGTCGGACATCCAGCACTGCCACGTCCGGGCGTGACGCCGGCACCCGCGCGAGCGCCTCGGCAACCGTGGAGGCCTCACCGACCACCACCACACCATCGGCGGCGTTCAACATGTCTCTGACGCCGCGGCGAACCACTTCATGGTCATCGACCACGAAGACCTTCAATTCGGTCCCGTGCTGTTCCATGTGGCTGACCTCACCCCTGGATGCCGATCGGTGCGCCGCCCCGAACCGGGCATCGGCAACCCCAACGCCTCGCCGACACTTACCTCAACCGTAGACACCCGGAACGCCGACAGAAAGAAAATCTGATGTGACATGACCAATCCGGCGCGCGCGCCGCGAATTCACCGAGCACCGCCGCATGTTCTCGGCCTCGGCACTGGCCGCGCCGCCGTATCCTCTCCGGCGGTCGTGACGGTCGACCGTGCGCTTGAGACTGCGATCCGTGTAGTGCGCGCGGGCGGCATCGATTTCCGTCCGGCCGTTCGGCTATGCCGGAACTTGGTTCGCTTGCTCTTGCCTGACTGCGTACATCGCCTGCTCGGCCGCCAGCATCGCGCTCGAAACGGTGTCGTACGGACCCGCGAGATAGGTACCGATGCTGGCGCGGCAGGCCACCTGCTGTCCGTGAATGCCTTGGGGCTCCGCCAATGCCGCTGCGATGTGGTAGGCCAGCGCGGTCAGGTGCGCCGGGTTCGTGCGCGTAGCGCAGATAGCGAACCTCTCATCCCCCAGTCGCGCGAGCGTGTCAGCCTGACCGAGACGGACGAGAATTCGATGGGCCGCGACCACGAGCACCTCATCGCCCGCGGCATACCCGAACTTGTCGTTGACGTCGGCCAGCCCTTCCAGCCTGATGTAGATCACCCCGACATCCGGACGGATCGGGCAGGCTGACTGTCTCCGCATCTGGGCGAGCAGCCGTTTCCTGAACAGGACCTGATTGGTTACTCCGGTCAGCGGATCGTGGAGTGGCTGATGCTGGTTCTCCAATTCGGCGAGTTTGCGACGGGTGATGTTGACGTGTGACGCGACCGCGCCGCCGGTCGGTGATTTCATCGCGGTGACCCTTGAGCTGAACCATCGCCTGGCTGTCGGTGAATCGCAGGGGTATTCCAGATCACTCTCAATTTTCGTGCCGGCAAGTACGGCCCGCAGCCCGGAAAGCACCTCGATGGCGTCCGAGCTGCCCGACAGAGCCGCGCGGACGCACACCTCGAGGTAATTCACACCGACCCCGGTGTCTTCCGGCCGACCGCCGTTGTCCACGGCGAACATCCGCCAGGCGCGATTGGCGGCGGTGATGGTGCCGTTGCGATCGAGGACTGCGGTGGCGTCCGGTAGCGCCTCGAACACCGCCTCTGCAAGGTCCGCATCCGCGAGTGCGCTCGTCGCGACATGATGGTTGGACACTCGGGCGGGAGCGACTTCGACGGCGTTCACCAGCGGGATGCGATCGACACCCAAGGCGCATCCACCGCGGAAGAGAGAGATCGCCAGCTGCACTTGATGTGTCGCTTTGGCGTCCTCCTGCCACTGAGACCACACGGCGGGGTTGAGCGATGGACGGCCGAGGTAGAAACCCTGGCCGGCCCTCATCCCCATCTCGGTGACGGCGCTGAGTTCAGCGTGGGTCTCTATTCCCTCGGCGACGACGTGCGCGCCTATCCTCGCCGCGAACGACACCACCGCGGTGCAGAGGGCGCGCCCGGCCGGGCTGGTGTCCAGGTTGGCCACGATGCACCGGTCCAACTTGATGATTTGGGGCTGCAGTCGCAGGATGTGCTGGAACGAGGAGAAGCCCGATCCGGCGTCGTCGACTGCGAGTTTGACACCCTGGCGGCGCAGCGTGCCCAGCGCCGAGATCAGTGCGTCGTAGTCGCTGACCATGTCGTGCTCGGTGAGTTCGAGGACGATCCGAGCCGGGTCGATGGCGCTGTGCGCAATGACGCCCGCCAGTTCCGGATTCAGGCAGGTGGTGGGTGAGGCGTTGACCGAAACATAGAGATGCGCAGGCAACGCCGCGGCGGCCGTCAGCGCGAGCTCGATGGCCAGGAGCTCCAGGCGCGTTCCCAGTCCGACCGACGCCGCGTCGGCGAACCATTGGTCCGGTGAGATGGCAGGGTCACCGGAGAACCTGGCCAGGGACTCGACGCCGATCACGCTGTCGCTGGCCAAACCGACGATCGGCTGAAAGGTCGTCACCAGCGACCGGGCCGCCAGGACCTTCTCGATCCGACGCTTGACACGTTCCCGCTCGGCGGCGCCTTCCGAGTCGGGCCCTATCAGCCGTGTCGTGCCGGTTGCACCGACGACGTTTCCATCGGTGTCGAATCGCGGTCGAATGGTGACCTGCAGCCACACCGTTGATCCGTTGCGATGGCGTACCTCGACGAAAACGCCTTGCCATCCCGCGACGGCGCCGCCAAGGGCTTCGGTGACTTCCTCTGCCCGTTTCAGCTCGGCTGGGTCGAGAACCATCGTGGCGCTCCGGCCGATCAACTCCGCCGGGCTGTACCCGACCATCTCGAAGCTGGCGCGATTCGAATCACTGAAGTTGCCGGCCACGTCCACCGACCACTCCCAGACCGGGCTCGTCGGCGCGGTCATGATCGGCGCAGTCATGATCGGCGCGGTCATGATCGGCGCGGTCATGATCGGCGAAGGGAGGTGATCGGGAGATGAACGGTTGGATCGCCGAAGTAGTGCTTCCGCGGCAACCGGCAAGGTTCGCGTCGCTGTCGCCTTGCCGCCCTTGCCCCGACGGGATGTTGTCATGATGGGCCGCCGACCGAGGGTCGGCCGCCGAAGCGGCGCGGCAAGCGCTTCCCGGGAGGGCAGAGATTTCAGGAGTCGGGCGGTGCCGGCTGCTCGGCCTGCCCTCGAGCACGTCGATGTGGCACTCATTGGCTGCCTGGCCCCCGTCATCCTGGACTCCTTCTGACGACGCCACCCGGACAAGGCGAGCACCGGATTGGCTGCGCCTGTGCACTGGGTCAGGTTGCCCCCCGAATGCGCGCTGAGCATGGCCAATGACCTTTTCTATTCAACAATAGGTCACCCCCGGCAATGCAAGAATGGGTGAAAGGGGTGAATTCGGCACCTGATCGGGTACGGCTGATGAGGCAAAGACGCGAAGAACTCCGCAACTCAGCGTCGATTCAGGCCGGAGTAAACGCCCGGCGCGCCGGATCAACGGTGTCAGACTCGCGTCATGACTCCGCGTCATGACTCCGCGTCATGACTCCGCGCGCCGCTTGATGCAGAGCAGCATCCTGCGCATCATCGCGAAGTCACCGAATTCCATCAGCAGCACACCGAACATCGCGCCGAGCGGCTTCTTCCAGTCATAAAATGCGCGCACCCGAGTGACCAAACGGGTTCGGCACCTTTCAGGCAGCCCACCTGAACGAGCCACGGCCAGACCGCCGCCGGCGGCGCATCGACGGTGACAGCACGGGTGCATTCGAACTGAGCGTGCGACTGGAGTTCGTCCCCGGGAAGTGCGGAAGCGAATTCGGCAGCTGTTGCGCCCCAGCGCAGGTGCTGAATTCGGTAGAGCGACGAGGTCAGGAACAGCGGCAGATCACCGGCGACATCGGCGATTTCACGAGCAAGTTCCGCGACGGTCGGCCGTGGCGTTCGCCGGGCGGCGATGGTGGTCATTGGTACCTCAGTCTTTGGTGGTGCCGTGAATGGCCGCCCGTCTCCGTCGGCCCTGTCCAGTCAACCCCGCGCGGGGAGATGTCACCAGGTACGAAGGTCCTCCAGAGTGCCGGCGATCGTCGACACAGCGTGCGCAGGTCTGCGGTGTGCCGACGCCGGTCGGCTGCGCTGTTGCCGGTCGCGGTGACGTCACCGTTGCGCTCGGCGCCGTGGCTCTCAGTCGGCGACGAATTTTGCGCACCCCTCGTTCGTGCTCAATTCGCGCCGCCCGGCTGACACCCGATCCAATTGCCGCGCGTCCCGCGCCGAGAGCGGCCCGAAGGGTGTCTTGCCGCCAAAGACGTAGATGAGCAATCGGCGATCCGTCAACATCATCTCGAAAAAGGACCCTAGAACAGCCACGTCAACTCGCCGGATCGCATTCCGTTGGTGCCCACCGGCAATCCGTCATTACCTACCCATTACCTACCCGAGCACTCCGGAACCAATCCCCATCCAGCGTCCCAGGCTCTTTTCGCGTCCCGTTCCTCACTCGTCATCGCCCGCATCACGGGCCGGTGGGGTCGCGGCGGGTGATCGATGACGGGCAGTCGGGTGGGTTGTTCATCCGGTGGCCTTGGGGGTGTCGGCCGTCGGCAGGGTCAGGGTGGCGCACGCACCCTGCCCCGGATTCCCGGTCAGCTCCAGGGTGCCGGAATGGGCGGTGGCGATCTCCCGCACCAGGGACAGGCCGATCCCGAAGCGTTTGCCGCCAACGGATCTGCCCTGGGCAGCGGGCACCCGGTTGGCGGCCCCTTGGGCGAACCGTTCCATCAGTCGGTCGGCATCCTGAGGGTCGATACCCTCACCGGTGTCGATGATCTCGAAGATTGCCCGGTCCCCGGCCGATCGGCAGGACAGTTCGACGGTGCCACCGGCAGGTGTGTGTGCCACGGCGTTGTCGGTCAATGCCACCAGAGCGCGGCGCAGCGCGGTACGCGAGCCGCTGACGATCACCCCGGCAGCGGTGCGAGTCCGCAGCTCGACGCCCGCGGCCTGCGCCAGTACGGCCATCGATGCGGCGACATCGGTGAGAAGGTCTGCGGTGTCGACCGGTTCGGCCCGGCTGGGGTCCTCGGTCAGCGACGCGCTGGCCAGCAGCTCTTCGACGATCTCGGCGAGCACGCGGGAATCGTCGAGCAACTGATCGACCATCGGCCGGGCAGGATCGTCGGCGTGGATTCGCCTGGCCAGCAGTTGCGCCCTGGTGTGCAAGATGGTCAGCGGGGTTCGGAGCTCATGACCGGCGTCCGCGATGAATCGCCGCTGCAAGGCCAACGCCTGGCCGAGCGGTCTGACCGCTTTTCGCGCCGCCCACCAGCCGACGAACCCGGCGATCACGATGCCCACCGCGCCCGCGACCAGCAGTGCGTTGCGCACCAGCGCGTCGTTGTCCTCATCACGGTCGCCGCCGGAGGGTGCACCACCGCCCGCCGGAGCGCGATGGCCGATCAGGGTGAATGCCAGCACCGCGACCACGGCGATGGCCAGGGCGCAGGCCGCGGCGATCCGGATGCCGACCGCGCGGGCGGCGGCATTGACGATGTCCTCGTCACCCGCGGTCCGTTGCTGTCGGGTCACCGGTTTGGGCACTGTCGCCTGAATTCCGTCCGGCCGGTCACAGCGTGCCGAACTGGTAGCCCACGCCGTAGACGGTCCTGATCGCGCGCCGACCCAGCTTGCGCCTGAGGTAATACACGTAGGTGTCGACGGTGCCGGCGACGTCGGCGGGATCGAAGACGGCCGCCAGCAGTTCCGGCCGGGTGAAGACCCTGTCCGGCCGCCTGGCCAGCACCGCGAGCAACTCCGCTTCACCGGCCGACAGCGGCACCGGCGGGACGTGGTCACCGACCACGGTGCGTGCCTCCAGCTGCAGGCTCCGGCTGCCGACGGGGACCATCGCCGAGGTGTCCTGGTGGCGGCGCAGCAACGCCCGGATCCTGGCCAGCAGTTCATCGATCTCGAACGGTTTCACCAGGTAGTCCTCGGCGCCGGCGTCCAGGCCCTCGACCCGCTCGACGACGCTTCCGCGCGCGGTGAGCAGCAGGATCGGCGTCAGCACCCCGCGGGCGCGGAGCCGGCCGACAAGATCGACGCCCTCGATCACCGGCAATCCACGATCGATCACCATCGCCTCGTACTGCCTGGTCAAGCCCATGTGCAGGCCGCGCTGCCCATCGGCGGCGATCTCCACCTGATAGTCGTCGCCGAGCACCTCGGCGAGCAGTGGGCCGAGCTCCCGGTCGTCCTCCACCAGCAACAGCCGCGGCGCGCCGGCCTGCGCCGGATGGACGTGGGTCACGCTCTGATGGTGGCACGCCGCCGGACGGCTGGGTGGCTCGCGCGGTGCTCCGGAGAGCTGATCAATGCTGGGCCGAGCCGGGGCCGGCGCTGTGCCCAGCGGGCCGGTCGGTCCAGGGCGCGGCGGTGGGCAGCAGCATGGTCGCCGCGCCGACCCCGATCACCAGAGCCGTGACGATCGCCGCGTACCGCCATCGCCGGGCTCGTGCGGCACGGCCACGGAGCGAGGCGCGCAGCTCGGTCCACGAGGTGGCCGCGGCTTCCCACAGGTGACCGAGAACGTGCACCGTCATCAACGCCACCCAAATCCAGAAGCACGTCTGATGTGCGGTCAGCAGCCAGCCGGAACCGTTGGTGCCCATGAAGATCAGCACGACACCGGTGCCCAGCAGGGCCAGGCTGGACAGGATCACGAACGGTCCGATGATGCGGAGCAGCGGGTGTGGCGGGCCTTTCGCCGCGTAGGCGGCCGCGCCGGTGTAGTACCGGGCGAAGCGGTAAAGCGTGGTACCCGACTTCAGCAACACAGGACCGAGCAGCAACACACCAACGAAGACATGAACGGTGATCAACTGGCGGACGCTGAGCAGCGTCACACCCTCGACTGCCAGCAGGACGAAAAGCACCATGCCGGTGGCCGCGGTCAGCCGAGCGTTGCCCTCGACTCCCTTTGCGCCGTCAACAGATTCGGCCGCGGGGTCGGCGTTCTCCACCAGCGGAGTCGCGATCCAGCCGGGCACCCTCATGAAAGCTCCCCACGTCGCCCAAGGGCGTCCACCCTCACCATCGAGAGTGCCCGGGAATTCTCAGAGAATCCTGATCATCTCGACCCCGGCGCGGGTTCCTTTGGTGAAGCAAGGTGACCTTGGTCGATGGTGGCCATCCCACGGACGGACCCGGCCGGATCTCGGGGGTTGTGACTGAGATCACTGCGCGGAATGCGTACACGATCGGGCCGATGCGCTCGACGGGCCGCGCGACAAGCGGCCGGTCCCGGAGGATAACTGGTCACCGCTGCGCCGACAACCGGACAGCAGCACCCAGACCCGTTGTGCAGCTAGCTCCGAACGGGTGAACATGCAGACCGGGGACAGCTGCCTGTTCGTGACCCGGTCAGCCCCAAGGGGGGCAGGGGAACTGGCTCTTGGGACTTTTGGCCCTGTCTTTCCGCCATCCGATACGTCAGATTGACTGCGAGGTACATCAGTTCACCCAGGACACAAGCATTCAGTTGTGTACGAACCGCAAATGAGCGCGGGAGCCTGCCGTTCAAGGATCTTGGTCGCCCCATGCGGCCAGATGGCCCGCGCTCACCCGCGACAACGACGTTGCGAGAGGATTCAGCGTGGGCACTTACGACGAGGTATTCCGGGCTAGTGTGACCGACCCGGAGGCCTTCTGGTTGGACGCAGCGAGCGGCATCGACTGGTCGGTTCCGCCGACTCAGGCGCTCGATTCGACGAACCCGCCGTTCTACCGGTGGTTTCCGGACGGCGAGCTGAATGTCGCGTACAACGCTCTTGACCGGCACGTCGAAGGCGGCCGCGCCGACCAGACGGCGCTGATCTACGACAGTCCGGTGACCAACTCACGGCGCGTCTACACCTACCGGGAACTGCGCGACGAGGTCGCCGCGTTCGCCGGGGTGCTGGCCGAACAGGGCGTGGTCAAGGGCGACCTGGTGGTCATCTACATGCCGATGATCCCGGAGGCCGCCGTGGCCATGCTGGCCTGCGCGCGCCTGGGCGCCGTGCACTCGGTGGTCTTCGGTGGGTTCGCCCCGAAGGAACTGGCGATCCGGATCGATGACGCCAAGCCCAAGGTCATCGTCTCCGCGTCCTGCGGCATCGAAGGCAAGAAGGTCATCCCTTACGTCCCACTGCTGACCAAGGCGATCGAACTCGCCGAGCACAAGCCGGAGACTCGGATCATCCTGCAGCGCCCGCAACTGACCGCGGAGCTGGCCCCGGACGATGTGGACTGGGCCAGCGCGGTTGCAACGGCGACGCCGGCGGACCCGGTGCAGGTCAAGGCGACCGACCCGCTCTACATCCTGTACACCTCCGGTACCACCGGAAAGCCGAAGGGTGTGGTTCGCGACAGTGGTGGCTACGCGGTGGCGCTGGCCTGGACGATGCCCAACATCTACAGCATCCAGCCCGGTGAGACGATGTTCACCGCTTCTGACGTTGGCTGGGTCGTCGGGCATTCCTACATCGTGTACGCGCCGTTGCTGACCGGTTCCACGACAATCCTGTACGAGGGCAAACCGGTGGGCACACCGGATGCCGGGCAGTTCTGGCGGGTCGCGGCGGAGAACAACGTGAAGAGCATCTTCACCGCCCCGACCGCATTCCGGGCGATCAAGAAGGAAGACCCGCACGGGGAATTCCTGGCCAAGTACGACCTGTCGAAGCTCGAGTACCTGTTCCTGGCCGGCGAACGGCTGGATCCCGAGACCTACCACTGGGCGACCGAGCTGCTCCAAATCCCGGTCATCGACCACTGGTGGCAGACCGAGTCCGGCTACCCGATCGTGGCCAACCCCACCGGCATCGAACTACTTGAACTCAAGCCGGGCACCCCGACCAGGCCGATGCCGGGCTGGGATGTCCAGGTGATGGGTTTGGACGGCAAACCGGCCGGTCCGAACACCGACGGCGCGATCGTGATCAAGCTGCCGCTGCCACCGGGAGCCCTGCCCACGCTGTGGAACGACGACGAACGCTTTGTGGCGTCGTACATGTCGGCATTCCCTGGCTACTACCTGACCGGTGACGGCGGCTTCTTCGACGACGACGGCTACCTGTACGTCATGGGACGCACCGATGACGTCATCAACGTCGCCGGCCATCGGCTCTCCACCGGTTCCATGGAGGAGGTGCTGGCCGGTCACCCCGATGTCGCCGAATGCGCCGTGTTCGGCATCGCCGATCCGCTGAAGGGCCAGCTGCCGCGAGGCCTTGTGGTCCTCAAGTCGGGTGTGCCGAACGACTACGAATCGGAAAAGCGGCTGTGTGCCGAACTCGTGAAGATGGTCCGCGAGCAGATCGGTGCGGTTGCCGCCCTCAGGGAGGTCAGCGTCGTCGCCGCCCTGCCCAAGACGCGGTCCGGCAAGATCCTGCGAAAGACCATGGGCAACATCGCCGACGGTCAGAACGTCGTGGTGCCGTCCACGATCGACGACGCCTCGGTTCTCGACGCGCTGCGCCCGGTGTTGCGCCCGCAGCAGAACGCACCCGCCGCCAACGGGGATCCAAAATCCGAGACCGCCATCGGTGTGTAGCACCTGCTCGAACATCACGACGGCGGCCCGCGACCCGGGCCGCCGGCCTGGCACGGAGCCGGCACGACCGACCACGACCCATGACGCACTGGCGTCATTGATTGAAAGGGAATTCTCTGATGCCTGAAGCTGTCATTGTTGCCGTGTCGCGGTCGCCGATCGGTCGTGCGTTCAAGGGCGCGTTGAAGGACACTCGCCCGGACCAGCTCGCCGCGACGATGGTGCAGGCGGCGTTGGAC
>JBBQJM010000115.1:0-9876 GCA_038325895.1 Mycobacteriales bacterium | reverse complement strand
ACGCTGGGCAACCTGGAGGAGACGCTGACCACCACGCTGCGCACCATCGGACGCGGTCGCACGGCGCTCCGCACCGGGGGAGTGGCCGACTTCCGCGACTGAGCTGCACGATCGAGCCAACAGCGCCCGGATGCTGCCAGGCGGGCGGGTCAGCGCCGGACGGTGGCGGGGGTGCCCGACTCCCGATGGCTGCTGTCCGATTCTTGGCGGATTCGTTGCTGGCCGGTCCGGTCACGTACTCTGGAACGGTTGCTCTGCGTCACCCGTGCTGGACGGGTCGCCACCGGGCCCCCGCTCACCCCCACGAAGCTGAGAGATCCCGCATGTCTGCCGCCAATCGACCGAACCACGCCTCGCCCTGGGTGATCGATGCCCGGACGCTCGGGCGCCGGCCGGGATCGCTGAAGGCGGTGCGGCTCGCCGCTCCGGTCACCGAACCGGTGGGACTCGAAGTCGTTGCCGTGCCGCCGGGCGCGCAGATCGATCTTGATCTGCGCCTGGAGGCGGTGGCCGAGGGCGTGCTGGTGTCCGGCACCGCCGCGGCGACGGCGGTCGGCGTCTGCTCCCGCTGCCTGATCGAGCTCACCGAGCCGGTGGTCGCGCAGATCCGCGAGCTGTACGCCTACCCCGACTCCGCCACCGCCGCGACCACCGACGACGGCGAGGTGGAGCGCCTCGTCGACGACCTGGTCGACCTCGAACCCGTGGTCCGCGACGAGGTCGTGCTGTCCCTGCCGCTCGCTCCGCTGTGCCGTCCGGACTGTCCGGGGTTGTGCGTGGACTGTGGCGAACGTTTCGATGACCTCGAACCGGGCCACTCCCATGAGATACTGGACCCTCGCTGGGCCGCGCTGCGGGAGAAGTTCACCACCGGTACCCCCCAGAACGCGGAACGGCCCGAACCTGCCGGCTCCGGCGAGTAAGTAACGACAAGGAGATTCGAACGTGGCTGTCCCCAAGAGGAAAATGTCGCGCAGCAACACGCGCTCGCGCCGGTCGCAGTGGAAGGCCACTGTGCCAACCCTCGCTGCCTGCCCCAACCGTGCCTGCGGCCAGCTCAAGCCGCCGCACGAGGTGTGCCCGAACTGTGGGCAGTACAAGGGCCGCCAAGTCGTCGGAGTCTGATCCGGCGTGCGCGGCGGATCGGCGGGGTCAGCGGTGACACCGATCTCCGGTGCTCACAACTCGCCTGACCCGGTGGTGGTCAACGCGGCACTCGGCGTCGAACTGGGCGACGAGTTGGTCGTGCTTGCCTTGACCCACCGCTCGTACGCGTACGAGAACGGCGGCCTGCCGACGAACGAGCGGCTGGAGTTCCTCGGGGACTCGGTCCTCGGGGTGATCATCACCGATTCGCTGTACCGCACCCACCCCACCCTGCCCGAGGGTCGGCTGGCCAAGCTGCGGGCCTCGATCGTCAACATGCACGCGTTGGCCGGCGTCGGCCGCGGCATCGGGCTCGGCGAACAGCTGCGTCTCGGGCGCGGCGAGGAACTCACCGGCGGCCGGGACAAGGCCTCGATCGTCGCGGACGCCGTCGAGGCCGTCCTCGGCGCCGTCTACCTGGAACACGGGCTGGAAACGGCTCGTCACGTGGTCCACCGGCTGTTCGCGGACCTCCTGGATGCTGCGCCGCAGCTGGGCGCCGGCTTGGACTGGAAGACCTCGCTGCAGGAACTGTCCGCGTCCCGCAGCCTCGGCGTGCCCGAGTACCGGGTGACGGAAGAAGGCCCGGACCACGCAAAGCTGTTCGCCGCGCAGGTGTTGCTGGGCGGTACCCCGCGCGGAGGGGGCTCCGGCCGCACCAAGAAGGAAGCAGAGCAGAACGCCGCCGCGGCCGCGTACACCACACTGCAGGCTGATGGCAGTGTCGGCGCTGGCGCCGACGGCGCGACCGGCGCCTACGGCGGCGCGACCGGCGCTGGCGCTGACGGCGGCGCGACCGGTGCCGATGGCGCGGGTGGCGCCGACGGTGCGGCCGGAACCGATGGTCCTGTCGCCGGCCCGACCCCGCCGTCCGGTGCCTGAACTCCCCGAAGTCGAAGTTGTCCGTCGCGGTCTGACCACCCATGTCGTCGGCCGCCGCATCAGTACGGTCGCCGTGTATTCCGACCGCGCCGTCCGCCGCCACCTCGGTGGCGCGAGTGATTTCCAGGCCGTGGTGGCCGGTCATCGGGTGAACGCCGTCCGGCGCCGGGGCAAGTACCTGTGGTGGGCGCTGGACGACGGCGACGCGATCCTGGCACACCTGGGCATGAGCGGACAGTTCCGCATCCCCGGCCGTATCCCGGGCGTCGGCGCCGAGCGACACCCACACTTGCGGATCCGGTTCTCCTTCGACGACGGTGGACCCGACGTCGACTTCCTGGACCAGCGCACCTTCGGCGGCATGGCCTTCGCGGCGGGTGGCGCCGAACTGCCCGAACCCATCGCGCACATCGCACCGGACCCGCTCGAAGCGGCGTTCTCGATGCCCGCCGCCGTCGCCACCATCCGGCGAAAGCACACCGAGATCAAGCGCGCGCTGCTCGACCAGAGCGTGGTGTCCGGGATCGGCAACATCTACGCCGACGAGGCATTGTGGCGGGCGAAGGTGCACTACGCCCGACCCACGGCGTCGATGACCCGGCCGGTGGTCACCGCCGTGCTCACCGCCGCCACCGAGGTGATGACCCAGGCCCTTCAGGCGGGCGGGACGTCGTTCGACTCGCTGTATGTCAACGTCAACGGCGAATCTGGGTTCTTCGACCGTTCGTTGAATGCCTACGGCCAGGTTGACCGGCCCTGCCCGCGCTGCGGAACGCCGATCCGCCGGGACGCGTTCATGAACCGCTCGTCCTACTTCTGCCCGCGCTGCCAGCGCCGGCCCAGGCAGGCCGGGTGACCATCTCCTGCGATCTCCTGCCGATCTCGTGCCGATCTCCTGCTGATCTCCTGCCGAGTTCGTAGAGTCAGCAGGATGCCCCCGAGCGAGAACGTCCTCGACCCGACCGAGACCCCGTCGGTCGCCGCCGTTCCCCGGCCGATCGACCACGCGTTGCGCTACCTGAGCATGTCCGCGAATCACGGCCGGCTCTGGATGGGCATGGCCGCCGGGCTCGCACTGACCGGGAAGCGCGGCCGCCGCGCGGCGATCCGGGGCCTGGTCACCCTGGGCGCGTCGAGCTTCGTGTCGAACGTGCTGGTCAAGCCCGTCGTCGGCAGGCGCCGCCCCGACATCGAGCGGACCGCGTTCGGCCGCCGGGTGGACAAAGCGCCCTGGACCTCCTCGTTCCCCAGCGGCCATGCCGCGTCCGCCGCCGCGTTCGTCACCGGTGCGTCGATGGAGCTCCCGGCCGCGTCGGCGTTGCTCGTCCCGCTGGCCGCCGCGGTCGCCTACTCGCGGGTTCACGTCGGCGTGCATCATCGCTCGGATGTGTGGGCCGGCGCCGCGATCGGCGTCGGGATGGCGGTGCTCGGCAAGGGGTTGTGGCCGGTCAAGCCCTGGGGGCCGGCCCTGATGGCCGCCGGTGAGGCGCCCGCACTGCTAGGCGGCGCCGGGCTGACGGTCGTGGTCAACAATCGGTCGGGGAGTTCCGACGGTGCGGCGGACTCCATCAGCACGGCGTTGCCGAACGCGAAGATCGTCGAGTGGGACCCGGCCACGGATCTGGCCGACCTCATCGGTGACGGCGTCACAGCACTGGGGGTGGCCGGCGGCGACGGGACGGTGGCGAGTGTCGCGCAGCTGGCGCACCGCCGGCGGCTACCGCTGGCGGTGTTCCCGGCCGGCACGCTGAACCATTTCGCCAAGGCCCTCGGCCTGGACAAGGACGTGGACACGGTCGCCGCGGTCGAAGCTGGCAATGCCGGCATGGTCGACCTGGCCACCATCGACACGAAGGCATTCCTGAACACCGCGAGCATGGGCCTGTATCCGCAGATGGTGAACCGCAGGGACCGGAACTCGCGCCGCATGGGCAAGTGGCCGGCCACCGCCTACGCGCTGCTCAAGACGCTGCGGCATGAGACACCGGTCGATCTCGAGATCAACGGCGCCAGAGTCCCGGTCTGGATGGTGTTCGTCGGCAACGGCCGGTACGTCCCGAGGGGCCTCGCGCCGTCCTGGCGCGAGCAATTGGCCGGCGGGGTGCTGGACGTGCAGTACTTGCGGGCCGATCGGCGACTGTCCCGGACCCGCGCGGTGTTGGCGTCGCTGATCGGCATTGCCGAGCGCACCAGCGTCTTCGGCTCGTTGGAGAGCGGCCGGGTGAACATCACCTCGTACTCCGGGCCGCTGCCCGCTGCTCACGACGGCGAGGTCACCGATCCGGTCGACAGCATCGAGCTCGCCATCGACGATCGCCGGCTGACCGTGTACCGCGCGCCTGACCCTCGTCAATCCTGACGGGCTTTCGGGTGCCGGGGTGCGCCGTCCAACGGCTCCGCACGGCAGGATGGTTGCCATGAAATGGCGACGGGGCAGCAGCACCGATCACAGCAGTGGCAGCGACACCGACGAGGATCAGGAGCCGGGTCAACGAGCTGCCGTCCATTCCGCGAACCCCGATGCGCCGGGCGGTGCGCAGGCGACGGACACGGTCCGGATGACGGCCTGGGTGGCCGGTGACGTCCAGGGGGTCGGTTTCCGCTGGTGGACGAGGTCACGAGCGCTGGAACTCGGACTGGTCGGCACCGCCACCAACCTCTACGACGGGCGGGTCGAGGTCGTCGTGGAAGGCCCGCAACGGGCGTGCGAGGCCCTGCTCGGGCAATTGCGCGGGGCCAACACGCCGGGCGGCGTGGACACCGTGACGTATCAGCTCAGTGAAGCGCGGGGGACCTTCCGCGGCTTCAATGAGCGCTGATGCACGTGACGCGCGTCACGGCTGACCGTCCGACCGCCGCTGCGACTCAGCCCAGCGAGATCCCCGGTCCGGCCGCACCCGCCGGGTAGCGTCACCTGCACGCCGCCGTGCCCGGCCGAGAGCGGCTGAGATCGGTAGCGGGCACACCAGTGGGAAGGGAGGGACCGGTCCACCGTGCACCTGAAGTCCCTCACCATGAAGGGTTTCAAGTCCTTCGCGTCGTCCACCACGCTGCGGTTCGAGCCAGGCATCACCGCCGTGGTCGGTCCCAACGGATCCGGCAAGTCCAACGTTGTCGACGCGATCGCCTGGGTGCTCGGCGAGCAGGGCGCGAAGGCGCTGCGCGGCGGGAAGATGGAAGACGTCATCTTCGCCGGCACCGCGGACCGGCCGCCGTTGGGTCGCGCCGAGGTCACGCTGACCATCGACAACTCCGACGGCGCGCTGCCCATCGACTACTCCGAGGTGTCGATCACCCGCCGGATGTTCCGCGACGGTGCCGGCGAGTACGAGATCAACGGCTCCTCGTGTCGGCTGCTGGACATCCAGGAGCTGCTGTCCGACTCCGGCATCGGCCGCGAGATGCACGTGATCGTCGGTCAAGGTCAGCTCGACGCGGTCCTGTCGGCCCGTCCGGAGGAACGCCGGGCGTTCATCGAAGAGGCCGCCGGGGTGCTCAAGCACCGCAAGCGCAAAGAACGGGCGCAGCGTCGGCTCGAGTCATCCCAGGCCAACCTCAACCGGCTGACCGACCTCACCGGTGAGATCAGGCGCCAGCTGGGCCCGCTGGGTCGGCAGGCAGCCGTTGCGCGGCGGGCGGCCGGCGTGCAGGCCGACCTGCGGGATGCCCGGATGCGTTTGCTGGCCGACGATCTCGGGGAGCTGCGGGACCAGATCGCTCGCGACTCGCAGGACGAGCAGACTGCGGTGGAGCATCGCAACCGGGTGCAGCGTGAGCTCGCCGAGGCGACCGCGGCGCAGGAGTCGGCGAGCGCCACGCTGCGGGAGGTCACCCCGCAATTGCAGGCCGCACAGGAGGCCTGGTTCGCCCTGTCCGCGCTCGCCGAGCGTTTCCGCGGGACCATCTCGCTGGCCGAGGAACGGGCCAGGAACCTTGCCGCCCCCCTGTCCGGCGGGGGTACCGGGCGCGATCCGGACGAACTCGACGCGGCCGCCGACCGGGCCGAGGCAGAGCACGCGGCCCTGGCCGAGGCGCTGGAGACCGCCCAGGGCGAGGTGGACGCCGCGGCCGAGCAGCGCGGCGAACTGGAACGCGAACTCCGGGCCGCCGAGGACGAGGTCGTCCGTGCCTCCCGGGCGATCGCCGACCGGCGCGAAGGCCTGGCCCGACTGTCCGGCCAGGTGCAGGCGGCCCGGTCGCGGCTGTCCGCGGCCGATGGTGAAGTGACCCGGCTGGCCGCGGCCGTGGACGACGCCGCCGGGCGCAGCGCGCGAGCCCAGACGGAATCCGACGCCCTGCAGGGGTCGGTGGGTGAGCTGGACACCTCCGAGGTCGACCTCGACGAGACCCACGAGGCCGCCGCCACAGCTGTCGTCACCGCCCACCAGCGGGTCGCTCACCTCACCGATTCCGTCCGCGAGCTGCGGACCGAGGAGACCGGTCTGCGGGCCAGGGTCGACGCCTTGACCGTCGGGCTCGGTCGCAAGGACGGGGCCGGGGCCCTGCTCGAGGCCGGGGAGAAACTGCCTGGCTTCGTCGGCAGCGTTGCCACCGATCTCTCGGTGGCCGCCGGGTTCGAGGCGGCCATCGGCGCCGCGCTCGGCGCCATCGCCGATGCCGTTGCGGTGCACAGTGTTTCGGACGCGGCGGCGGCGCTCCGGCTGCTCCGCAGCGCGGATGCGGGCCGGGCGGGAATGCTCATCCAGGGCGCCAGGTCGATGCCCGATCGTCGGGAGTGGCCGTCCGTTCCCGGCACCGTGCGCTGGGCGACCGACCTGGTCACCGCCCCTGACCGGCTGATGCCGGCACTGGCCAGGGCGCTGGACCGGGTGGCGGTGGTGGATGACCTTGACACCGCCATCGCGGTGGTCGACGGCTATCCGGACGTCCGCGCCGTCACCCGCGACGGTGATCTGATCGGCCCGGACTGGGCGCTCGGCGGCACCGCTGGCAACCAGTCCCTGCTGGAGATCCAGGCGGCCGTGGACGCCGCCGGCGAGCGGCTGCAGCGGGTCCGCGAACGGATCGCAGAACTGGACGCCGCGCTGTCCGGGGCGCGCGCGGAGGCCGATCGCCGCGAGCTGGAGGCGGCCGGCGCGCTGGCCGCCCTGCACGAGTCCGACGCCCGGATGTCAGCGGTGGCCGAAGAACTGGGCCGGCACGCCGCGACGGCCAGGTCCGCCGGCGCCGAGGCCGACCGGCTGGAGCGCCAGCGCGCCGCCGCCGAGACCGCAAGGGAAAACCACCGCGCGTCCCTGGACGATCTGGAAGCGCGGCTGCACGCTGTGGAGTCGGAGGAGATGCCGGTCGCGGTCGACGCCGGACGGCGCGATGCCCTCGTCGAACGCACCGCCGCGTCGCGGCAGCGCGAGGTGGAGGCCAGGCTCACCCTGCGCAGCGCGGAGGAGCGGGTCCGCTCAGCGGCCGGGTCGGCCGAGGGGTTGCGGCGCGCCGCGCAACAGGAGCGCCAGCACCGAGCCCGGCTGGCCGCCGCCACCCGACGCCGGGCAGCCGGAGCGGCGATCGCCGCCAGGGTGGTCGAGGTCGCGGGCCGGGTGGCCGAGCGGCTCGAGACGTCCCTGGCGCACGCAGCACATCGGCGCGAGCACGCGATCGCCCGGCGGACCGAGGCCGACGCGGTGCTGGCCGCGGCCCACGCTCGTGCCGTGGACCTGCAGGGCGAATGGGACGCGCTGACCGATGCCGTGCATGCCGGCGAGGTCGCCCGCGCCCAGCAAACCCTGCGCGCCGAACAGCTGGCCGAGCAGGCGCTCGCCGAATTCGCGGTGTCCGCCGACGATCTGATCGCCGGATTCGGCCCAGCAGTTCCGGTGCCACCGACCCTGGAGGAGATGGCCGAGTTCACGGTCGCCCGGGAGCGGGGGGAAGCGGTCACCGAACCGCCGCCCATGCCGTACGACCGGGTGACTCAAATGCGCAGGGCCAAGCGCGCCGAGCGCGACCTGAACACGCTGGGCAAGGTGAACCCGTTGGCGCTGGAGGAATTCGCCGCGCTGGAGGAACGCCACGCTTTCCTGTCCACCCAGTTGGAGGACCTCAAGGCAACCCGCCGGGACCTGCTGTCGGTGATCAAGGACGTCGATGCGAAAATCCTCGAACTGTTCACCGCCGCCTACTACGATGTCGCTCGCGAATTCGTCACGGTGTTCTCGACGCTGTTCCCCGGCGGCGAAGGCGAACTGGTGCTGACCGATCCCAGCGACATGCTGGCCACCGGCATCGAGGTGAACGCCCGGCCGCCGGGCAAGAAGGTGAAGCGGCTGTCGCTGCTCTCCGGTGGCGAACGGTCGCTGACGGCGGTCGCCATGCTGGTGGCCATCTTCCGTGCCCGGCCCAGTCCCTTCTATGTGATGGACGAGGTCGAGGCGGCGCTCGACGAGGTCAACCTGGCCCGGCTGGTCGCGCTGCTCACCGAACTTCGGGCCTCCTCGCAGCTGATCATCGTCACCCACCAGAAATTCACCATGGAGTCCGCCGACGCGCTGTACGGCGTGTCGATGCGCGGCGACGGCATCACCGCGGTGATCAGCCAGCGGATCCGCGACCGCGAGGTGCCCGCGATGGACGACGGCGAGCGGGAGACGGTCGGCGCGACGGTCTGATCCCTGGAAGAATTGCGCTCGGGGGTGCAGGCGATGGTCCTGTTGGCCGACGGCGGTGACGTCGACACGGATGGATCCACAGTCGGATATGTTCGGGACGTCGTCGTCAGTGTGCTGAAGGGCGAATTCATCGAATTCGGCGCGCCCATGTGGATATTCATCGGGATTCTCGGCGCATTCCTGGTCACCAGGGGCATCACCCGCTTCATCCGATTTCGAGCCGCGTTGGGCGGCAAGCAGTCCGGCCCGATCAAGGACATCGCGGTCGGCGGCGTCCACATTCATCACCAGGTGTTCGGCATCGTGATGATGTTCGTGTTCGGCCTGCTGATGGTGGCGATCAACCCGCTGGATGGGCAGCTGAATGTGTTCGCGGTGTGTTTCGGGATCGGCGTCGGCCTGGCCTTCGACGAATTCGCCCTCTGGCTGCACCTGGACGACGTGTACTGGAGTCAGCTGGGCCGCAAATCGATCGATGCCGTGGCGATCGTGCTGGTGTTGACCGCGTCCACCCGCGCGCTGCTCGACCTGCTCGACCTGTCCGAGGAGAGCGCGTCCGCCGGCGATCTTGCCTGGCTGATCTGGCTCTACGTGCTGGCGACCATCGTGCCCGCGATCATCTGCCTGCTCAAGGGCAAGATCCCCACCGCCGCGCTCGCCGTCGTGTACCAGCCCATCGGCCTGATCGGCGCCTTCCGGCTCGGCAAACCGAACTCGTTCTGGGCGCGGCACCTCTACGGACCCGAGTCCCGCCGCCGGGCCTGGGCGCTGCATCGCTTCGGAGTGGACTACCAGGCACGGCTGGACCGGATGCGTGACCTGGTGGGCGGCTTCGGTCCGCACCGGAGCGAGCCGCCCGACGGGAGCACCGGGATCCACGAGCCGCCGCCGGCATCGTTCCCGAACCCTCCGGATGGAAGTGAACCCGTCGGCTGACTCGCTCACAGCTGGTGCTCACCACCTGATTCCCCTTGTTGGCGCGGATCAACTTCGCCGGCGCGGCTGAAGGTGCGAGTTACGGGACCGAAGTGGCGCGAGTTGCCTCCTTTATGCGCGCGAGGCCTCCAGGACCGGTCCGATGCCAGTCCAGCACCCGTTCTGACCATTTTCTGACCTAGCCCGGGTCGGACCCGGGTGAGCCCGGCGATGGTCGGGTGGCGACGGGGGCGCATCCGACCAGCGCCGGATTCACCCAGTGCCACCCGGGTTTTCGTCGTCACCGGGC
>JBBQJM010000114.1:0-9950 GCA_038325895.1 Mycobacteriales bacterium | reverse complement strand
ACCTCGGTTGTTCCCCGGAGAGCCGATCAACGGGCAGTGAGCGATTCGTCCCCGGGCGACGGCTGGCCGTGAATCAGCTCCCCGTCGATCTTCCGGTCGGGCACCGTGGACATTTCTACTCGTTGGAGGTCCGCCGCTGGCAATTCGACAACAAATCGGGCGCCACCCCCTGGTGCGTCTTCGACCCAAGCCACGCCGTAATGCAACCGCACGTGCTGGGCCACCAGCGCGAGGCCGAGTCCACTGCCGGTCTCGGCGCCGCGCTCCCCAGCGTGCTGGCCGCGCGCGAAACGCTCGAAGACTTGGGCACGCAATTCGACGGGCACTCCAGGACCGTGGTCATCGACCTCCAGCCGCGCCCGCCCGTCCCGTTCGGTGACCGTCACCTTTACGACTCCGCCGCCGTGCCGTTCCGCGTTGTCCAAGAGGTTCGCCACGACCCGTACCAACCGACGACGATCAGCCAACACCAGCGGTGGTGGTCTCTCGACGATCGGCGGGCTAGCAGCGTGCCTGGTCTCAGTGACCTTGGTGACCAGCACAGCCAAGTCGACAGACTCCATCGCCCGGACGTCGACATCCTGGTCGGCGCGGGAGATTTCCAGTAGGTCGAGCAGCATCTTCTGGAATCGCTCGACCTCGCCGCCCAGCAGATCCACCGCCTGACTGGCCACCGGCGGCATCGCGGCCTGCCGGTGCCGGAGCACCTCGATCGCATTGACCATCGTTGTCAGCGGTGAGCGAAGCTCGTGACTGACGTCCCCGGCAAAACGGGCGTCCAAGCGGACCCGCCGCTCCAGCGCCTCCACGGTGGCGTTGAACGTCGACGCCAGCGGGGCAAGATCCGGATCACCCTGATCAGGCAGCCGGACCTGTAGGTCGCCGGCAGCAACGCGGGCCGCCGACGCCGTCAGTTCGGTCAGTGGCCGTAGGGCCCGCTTGCTGGTCCACCAGCCGATGCCGACCCCGAGCAGTCCACTGGCGGCGGCACCGGCAATAAGCACGAAAATCAGAAAACGTTGGATCCGTTCCAACTCCACCAAGGGGAACAGTTGGACGAACACTGTGCCTGCGGAGACACCCTGCAGCGAAACCGCCAGCACGGGGATTCCGTCGATGGTGGTGGCCAGCCACGTCGCGTCACCGGGAGGGGGTGCGAGCAGTTCGGGCGGCAGGTCGGTCGTTTCAATCACCCGGCCGCTGGCGAGAAGGCCATCCGGTCTGGCCAGTAGAATTGATGAGCCGGGATCGACGACAAGTCCACTCAACAACTCGTCCAGGCTGCCCGAACCGGACCGCAAAGACGTGTCGACCAGCCTCGCGTTCACTGTCGCTTGCAGGGTCGCGCTCTGCCTGCGTTGTTCGAGCATGTATGTCGTCGCGAGCCTCCACGTCGCAATGCCGATCAGGCTGGCCACCGCCACAGATGCCAGGCCGAAGGCGACCGCAACCCGCCAGCGCAAGGAAAGCCTGACCCGCCGGAACTTGATCACGGGGTGATGGCCCGCCTCACCGCGGCGGACCGAACCGGTAGCCCACACCGCGGACCGTCGTCAGCACGGTAGGAGCATCCGGCTCCAGTTCGATCTTGCGTCGCAGCCGCCGGACGTGGACGTCCAACAACCTGGTATCCCCGAAGTAGTCGTATCCCCACACCCGCTGCAACAGCTCCTCCCGGGTCACCACCACCCCACCTGCCGATACCAACTCGGCCAGCAACCGGAATTCGGTGCGAGTCAGGTGCACCTCAGTGCCGCTGCGGCGTACCACACCCTCCGTGAGCCACACCTCCAAGTCCGCCACCTGAACCCGGGATCCGACGTCGTCGTCGCCAACCGGCCGGCGACGACGCAACAGCGCCCTGATCCGAGCAGCGAGTTCACTTGCGACCAAGGGTTTGGTCATGTAATCGTCTGCGCCGGCCTCCAGCCCTTCGATCACATCGGAGGTGTCCGATCGCGCGGTAATGATGATGATCGGCAGGTCTCCCTGAGACCGGAGCAAACGACACACCGTCAGCCCGTCAACCCCAGGCAACATCAGGTCGAGCAAGACCACGTCTACCGTGGCCGCTTCGAGTTTCTGAAGCGCCAATTCGCCCGATGCGGCATCCACCACATCGAATCCCATGTCGTCGAGCGCGAGTCCCAGCGCCAGCCGGATGCGCTCGTCGTCCTCGACCAGCAGCACTCGGGCGACCGAAGCCATCGGCTTCTCCGGAACCGTCTCAGCATCACCGATGACTCCCACCCCCCAAGGGTGCCTCCAGATCAGCCGAACGGCGCCCCCGACCTCCTCAACCCGTCATCAACAGCAACTGGCCCCGCAAGTCGAACACGTCGTGATAGCGGCGCTCCGGCAAGCGCAGCAGAACGTCGAACACCGAGGTGGAGGCATGCGCGGCAACGGCGGTGGCCAACAGTTCGGTCCTCGTCACTGGTCCGACGGAGAAAGCCCCGGACACCACTTGGACGACATCGTCGACGGCAGCAATGCCATTCGACCGAACCCGCCGCAGGGGTGCCGCCCTCGCCACGACCGCTCGACCGTTCACCGATCGCCCCCTCGGCAGCTGATCAGCCGCTGGACCGCTGATCGATGGAGCAATTCCGGCAACGCGTCCATGGGGATTTGCCCATCGAGATCGTGCCCGGCCCCGCATACCACTTCCCTGATCACGTCGGCCGGCACCGAGCCGCCCAGATCAGCGATCAAAAGCTCCAGTTCGCGGTCCATGGCAACATCACTCATCGCATCGGCCCTCCCACTCGCGGGTGTATCCCTTCCATCCTCGCAGCGAACTGGTGATCTTCACCTGACGAACAGCTGACGTTTGCCACGCGGTCCAGGTCCCGGGCGGAGGGAGATCCAGCCCACCAGGTGGGGTCCGGTCTGGCCCTGATCAGGGAACCCGCGATGCGACTGGCCGCTGAACAGGGCTGGGCGGCGGTCTCGATCAGGGACATCGCATCGGCTGCGTGGGACTCGTCGTCGCTGGTCGTTCACCGCTCGGCACGAAAGAGCGGTTGCGCGAGGCAATTGACACACGGGTCACCGACGCCTTCGCACAGCTGATCGAGCAGCTCGCCGACACTGACCTGCAGGACGGGCAGTGCACGTCGATCGCGGCCGCGTTCCAGGATCAGGTCGGTGCCGATAGCGCAGTGCTGGCGTACCTGCGACGGCTGCTGATCGACGGTGGGGCTGCCGCGAACGCGCTGTTCGACAGGTTGTACGCGGCGACCCAGCGCATGATGGCCAGCCTCGAGTCGGCCGGCGTTATCCGGCCGACCGCGGACGCCCCGGCACGCGCCGGGTTCTGCTGATCAACGACCAGCGCGGCAGCGCTGGATCCCAGCGACACGACGGCCCGTCCCGCCAACCCCGACGAGCCGTTCCTGAGGTACTACCGTCCTGAGGTACTACCGGCCGGACGCCGCCCACAAGCGGACGGGAGAACCCAGATGAACCACACCATCGCCCTGCTCCTGCGCCTGCGCAGGTCCTCCCCGCGGTTCTGTGACGTACCCGTGCGTTCTCGCCGGCCGGGGTTTCGACCTGCGGGTGGACGGCGCGGCGCTGGTCGGCGTGTCGGTGGCAATGCTGTTGCTGGCCATCGTTTTCGGTGCGCTCGCGCTGCTGCTCGGCGCACTGACCGGCGGCCGCGGTCTCGCCCTGAGCATTTCGTCCGTCGTCGCAGCGGCGTCTTGTCGGATCAGCTCACTCGTCCCCCGCCATCAACTGGCTGCACCCGTTTCGATGTTCCTCGCCGTTCTCCTGGGCGCTGGGCAACAACCCACTCGAGAACGGATTGCCGATCCCCTCCGCCATCGCCCTGTGCGCTACCGCTGCGGTGCTTCTGGGGCGGCGACCCTGGCCGTCAAGCGGCTCGACCCGCATTGACCGGTCACCGTCGACCCTCCAGACCCGATACCGGAGGGCAATCGGGGATTCGACGTCGGGCGACTCGAATTCTGATGTGGTGCTGGGCGGAGCCTCCCGGATCGAAACGCCGAAGTTGTCCGGCCTGCAACCCAGGGACAAGGGTCTGACGATGATGGTCCGATGACGACGCTGCTGCTGGTCTTCGCATCCGTCTTGCTGTTGGCCGTCCTGGTGTCGAACGTGGCGAAAAGGACGATCCTGTCCACAGCGGTGATCTTTCTGGTGGCCGGCTTCCTGTGCGGCGAAGGGGTCACCGGGTTGATCCCATTGGGCCCGACGGATCCGATCGTCGGAGTCCTGGCTGAGCTGGCGCTGTTCTCGGTGCTGTTCACCGACGGCATGCGGGTGGGGTGGAAGGATCTGCGATCCGCCTGGCGGTTACCGGGCAGGGCGCTGTTGCTCGGCCTGCCCCTCACGTTGGTCATCACCGCCGCCTTTGCGCACTGGGTCGCCGGTCTGGACTGGATCAACTCCCTGCTGATCGGAGCGGTGCTGGCGCCCACGGACCCGGTATTCGCGGCGGCTCTGGTCGGCAACGACAAAGTGCCCGCACGGCTGCGTCACCTGTTGAACGTCGAGTCCGGAGTCAATGACGGGCTCGCGCTTCCGTTCGTGCTGATATTCCTGGCAACGGCGTCCGGCGACCCCAGTCTGCACATCGGTGCGCTCGGGGGTGAGCTCGTTGTCGGCCTGGCGATCGGAGTGGTGGTGCCCTATCTGGCGATCCGGTTGGAGGCGACCAAATACTTCTCCGCCGCGGCGAACTACCAACCCCTGAACGCCTTTGCCATCGGGCTGCTGGTCTTTGCGCTGAGCCAGGCGACCCACGGGAACCTCTACCTTGCCGCGTTCGCCGCTGGGATCACCATCGCCACGTGTGGACCCCGGCAGCGGGAGTCCTTCGAGGAGTTCGGCGAGCTCTTGGCCGAACTGTTCAAGCTCGCGGCGCTGCTCGTCTTCGGGGCGCTGATCTCGCCGACGTTCCTCGGCGAAATCTCTTGGGGGGGATGGGTTTTCGCTGTCCTCGCGCTGGTCGTCGCGCGGCCGGCGGCGCTCGCCGTCTCGTTCCTCGGCTCCGGTCTCAATGCCCGGGAACAGGTCGCTGCGGCCTGGTTCGGGCCAAAGGGTTTCGCCGCAGTCGTCTACGGCCTGCTGGTCCTGGAATCCCAGATACCTGCCGCCGATGAGGTTTTCCACCTCGTCGCACTCACAATTGTGCTGTCGATCCTGGCGCATTCCTCCACCGATGTGCTGGTTGCCCGTTGGTTCGACGAGCCCAGCGAAACACCGAACTGGCACGACAAGGTCTCGTCCGCGCTGCGATCATTTCCCACCCGGCATGCGGAGGAAGACGACGAAGCACCTCTCGACGATCCGATCCGCAACTCCACCCCACCCGGGCCGGAACCTGAGCCTGAGCCTTGAATCCGGCAGACCGACGCCAGGATGTGCTGTCGCCGGTATCCGACGGCGGTACCGATGGGTCTTCACGGCGCACTGACCAGCGAAGCAAGGACGGTCCCCCCTGGAGGTACGGGTGAACTTACTCCCGGAGTTCCGCGCCTCAGTGACCGCCCGCCTGGTCGCTGATCGACGATGGCTCGATGATGAGCCGGAGCAGGAGAAAGGCGACAACCGCCGCCACCGACGAGACCACGAGCATGCTGGCCGGCACCATCAGCAGCACGAGGAAAGCCGCAGCCACCACCCGACGCAGCACCGCGGCCAGCACACCGGCACTGACCGCTGCGACCGCGACGACCGGGCTGATCGCGCCGACGAACTGCGAGATGCACAGTCCGGCGGCCGTGGCCACGAAGAGCATGGGGTAGAAATGACCACCCTTCCACCCGGACGCCAACAGCAGCGCGATCAGAGGCAGTTTGACGGCGGCCAGCAGGGCCAATTCGCCGGCCGACCGGGTGGGCAGCGAGTTGACCAGCTCCTCGATTCCGTCCTGGCCGGAGAACAACACCAGCGTGTCCCACGATCCGAGCACTCCGAGCACCAGACCCGCGACCGTGGCAGGCAGCACAGCGCCACCGATCTTGCGGCGCACAAGGTCGAACAACGAGTGCACCCGTTGGTAGAGCAGGCCGATGCCGGCCCCCAGCAGGCCCAGCGGCACCGCCCAAAGGACGTCCGAGGCGGGCACGGTCGATCCGGACGCGGGCCAGTCGGCGTTGACGATCAGGCCTGGGGTGGGGACCATGGCAAAAGCGGCGATCGCGGCGAGCCCGGCGGACAGGGCGAGCAGCACCCGTTGGAGTCGGGGGAGTGTGGTGTCGCCCGCGTTCTCGGCAGCCGTGGCGGCTCCGCCCAGCGGCGAGGCGAACAGGGTCGCGAACACCGCGGCGACGGTAATGTCCCGCGCGATGGCGACGGCTTCCACCCGGCGCAGCAGCCCGGCGACGGCGATTCCGATGGTCCCGCTGAGGAAGACCAGACCAAGTTCGGGGCCCAACGCGCCCCCGAAGGCCAGGGACACCGCCAGCAGATAGACAGCGTGCGGCAGGACCTTGATATCGAAACCCGGCGTGCCCTTTTCGCGAGAAAGCAGCTCACTCAGCGGCGGTGGATGATCGCCGAGGAAACGCTGCCCGAGCCCGACCAGTAGGCCGCCGACGGAGCAGACCACCAGCGCGTACCAGGATGATTGGATCCCGAGTGCGTCCGGAAGACTCGTCCAGAGTAGTGCGATCAGCTCATCGATCGCCCAGAAGAAGCCGGCCGTCAGCCAGCCCAGCAGCAGACCGCCCAAGGCCGCGGCGACGATCAGCCCGGCCAAACGACGAGTGTCCTGCACCACCGTCACCACCGCGCCCGCAGACGGCGAACGACCGCGGTCGTGTCACGGCCGCACCGGCTTCGCAATCCCATCGAACTCCCCGTACGAGTCACCCGACTGACCCCCCGCCGGAACGGACGGTCGTCACCCTAGCGAGCCCGTTCAGAACGCATCGCCCGCGGGCCGGTCGTCGACGCCCCGATGGGATCCCCGCGCTGGCATGGGTTACCTGAGCTCATGCAAGGTCCGCTGCCGCTGTGAGGAACTGGGTCCATCGGTCACGGTCGACGAAACCGTAGTGTCCAGCGCCTGGCCAGACATGGGTGGTGCAGCGCGGTAGTCGCTGGGCAAGGTGCAGCGGCATCCTGGGATCGAGGATGTCATCGGCGTCGCCGTAGAAGAGGACCACGGGCTGGGTAATGTCTTCGGGCTCGAAGCCCCAGTCCCACAGAGCCATGGTCATTTCGTACATCCCCTCGCCGCCCCTGCTGCATGCCGGCGGTGAATGACGCTTCAAACATGTCCCGCTGCTCCGGGTCGCCAAGGAGGGTGTTCGCGTCCGACGGGTCGTCCTCGGCGGTCGCCTCCACGAAACTGGGCATGTCCTTCAAGGCCTTCTTGGCCGCGGAATTGGACGCGATGGCGATGAGCCGGTGCAGGTGGTGCAGCTTGGCGATCAATTTCAGGTCCTTGTTGATCAGCATCTTGGCCATGCCCTTCTCGGACAATGGTGATACCGGTGAAGCAAGAACGACTTTCGTCGCGCGATCGGGCAATCGATGAGCGACGGCCAGCGCGTGCGGGCCTCCGCCGGAGTGGCCTGCGACGGTGAATCCATCAACGCCCAGCGCATCGACCAACTGCTCCATGTCGGCACCCCAGTCGACCATGCGGCGATCCTTGAGCGGTGACGAGCCGCCGACCCCCGGTTGATCGGCGACGATCACGTGGACGCCCAAGGATGCTGTCAGCGCGTCGTCGGGGTTTCGGATCAGCCGCGAATCCGAGAATCCGTGGTTGAAGAGCACCGGCCTACCGTCAGGATCCCCATAACTGTCGTAGCTGAGGATCCGTCCGTCCGCGAGTTGAAGACAGTCCAAAGGGTCCCCTCGTCGTTGCAGGCTTCATTGGCCGTTCCAGCATGCTCCTCGAGCCTTTCAAGATCAACACCCGCCACGGTCAGTGCATTCTGGACCGGTCTGGAATCCGTGCCAGACGGCCCGGCCGAGGCGCTGCCCCTTCCTTATCGACCACCACGGCTGCTTCCTTGGACCGGTGAACCGCGCTCGTTTCGTGGATGCGATCAGAGAGGGCTCCACCGGCCGGATCCTGGACCCGGAATCCGCCTACAACACGTCGGCTCGCTCCCAGACCAGGTCGAGCAGCCGCGCTCATCGAGCTTGCCAGCCCCTGATGCCCGCGGCGGTCATCCACCAACTCCTCGTAGTCGCGAGCGCGGCCGAGTGCAGCGATCCCTTGCGGTGAGTGCTCGCAGACTTCTCGGGCGCGCCATCCGGCGAACTGACACCCGCGAACCGCCAAACTAGGGCGCGAGCCGTGAACGCGGTCGTCATCGGCCTCGACGAGGCACCCGTGGGGTGCGGAGAGTTCGACGGGAGGGCGGCAAAGAAGTTCGTCGTCGACCCGCGCGGCATGGTCACCTGACCACAAATCACGCTCATCGAAGACTGGCGGGCCCCCCTTGGCATATGTTCGGTTCAGCAGGCGGTTCCGAATCCGAGTCGGACGGCGGTCGGCACGTGCACCGATCGACCGACAGGAACAGGTCTGGGACAACGGGGTGGCGCAGCAGCCGGTCGACTACTGCCAAGCCCGGCGGTGCCTCGTTTTCCGGCTGCGAGGAGTGCGCCTTTGCGCCGATCACGGCGTCCGTCGACTACCTGGGTACCCGATCGCTTCGAACAGAGAACCAGCCTGCAGTGTTCGTGAACCAGCAACCCAAAGGATGCGTGAATGCAGATCCAGGTCAGTACCGACAACAACATCGACGGTCGCGGCGACTTTGCCGGCGAGATCGAGGGTGAACTCACCGCTGCCCTGACCCGATTCAGCGACCAGCTCACCCGGGTGGAGGTCCACCTGGGTGACGAGAGCGCTGGCCGGTCCAGCGGTAACGACAAGCGGTGCATGCTCGAGGCCCGCCAGGCCGGCCGGGCACCAGTAGCTGTCACCAACTACGCAGCAACCGTGGATGAGGCGTTCCGCGGCGCCACCGACAAGCTCGTGAGCCTGCTGGACAGCGAAACCGGGCGGCTGGGTGACCGGAAGGGCGGCGCATCGATCCGGGGCGACCAATTGCTGTGAGGTTGCCCGATGTTCGTCCTGACCGGGCCGACCGGCCCCGGTCGGATCCTCGCCGTCTGGAGGAAAGGTGTTCACCCGATCCGATCTGGCCACCCTGCTGGCCGACACTTTCCCCGCTCGCTGTCTCGATCTTTCTGCCCACCCACGTCCGCGGCAGAGAGACCCGCCAGGACCCGATCCGGCTCAAGAACCTGACGACCCAGGCCCACGACAACCTCATGGCGGCGGGGATCAGTCCCGCGGACGGCGATACCCTGCTCGCGCCGGCACTCGAACTCCTCGACGACCACCCCTTCTGGCAGCACCAGAGTCAAGGCTTGGCGTTGTTCCTCGGCACCGGCACAGCACACCGATACAAGGTTCCCATCCCGCTCACCGAGCAGGTCGTGGTTGGCCCGGGTTTCCACATCAGGCCGCTGCTGCCGATCCTGGCGGCCGACGGCGCTTACCGCGTGCTGACCATCACCGCGGGTAAGGTGCGGATGTTCGATGCGTCCCGGTTCGCCCTCACCGAGGCGGAGAACACCGGACTGCCGGACAACCTGGCCGACGACCTGGGCGAGCCTGATTACGAGAACCCGGTGCAGGCCAGCACAGTCGCCAGACCGCATACCGGTTCGATCAACATCGACAATGCGCAGGTCTACGGCGACAGCCCGGCCGAATGGCGTAAGGGTCGGATTGTCGAGTTCGCGCGCCGGGTCGCGACCGCCTTTCGAGCAGCGGCTCGGCGCTGACCCGCTGCCGGTTGTGCTGGTTGCGGACGCCGAGATCGGCGGACAATTCCAGAAGTTCAGCACGCTGGGCCTGTTGCTGGCCGGCGTCATCGACGGCAACCCTGAGGTCATGGACAGTCAGCAGCTCCACGACGCCACCTACCTGGTGATGCAGC
>JBBQJM010000113.1:0-9975 GCA_038325895.1 Mycobacteriales bacterium | reverse complement strand
ACCAGAACGCCGTCACGGTCCCCGGAGCGATCGGGTGAGTGCTGAGCGGGTGCCTGCTGGGCAATTCCCGCGCCACTGCGTGCTGTCCGTGATGACGTCATTGCCGACCTCCTGGCTGGTGCGGGCTATTCGACTTGGATCCACCCGAGCAGGTCCTCCCGCCCGACTGTGTCCAGCAAGGCGGGATGGTCGGTCCGCATGTGCTCGCGAATGGCGCTCACGGCGTCCTCATCGGTCTCGCCGCGCGCCACGTACCCGCACTCGCATCGAATAATTCTGGCCATCTCGTCCTCCTGAGAAGGTGTACCGCGCCGGCCTTGACAGAATGTTGGCATGACCTTGGCGCCGGTGGTGCCGCCGCGTATTCAGCTCTGCGGACCGACCGTCATCGAATGGAACGGCCAGCGGATCGAGGGGCGGCTGCCGGGACGCCAAGGTCGTGTGCTGCTCGCCTTTCTGGTGCTCAATCGGCACCGGATGGTCGGTCGTGACGAGCTGGTGGAGTCCCTGTGGCCGGGTCACCCGACGGCGGCCATGGACTCCGGCCTCAATCCGTTGATCTCGAAATTGCGCAAGATTCTCGGCCCGGAATCGATCGACGGCCGATCCACTGTGCGGCTCCGGCTGGCAAACGGCGCGCGGGTGGACGTCGAAACCGCGACCGAGGCGGTGCATCGAGCGGAATCGCGGGTCGCGCTGGGGGAATTCACTCGGGCCTGGGGCCCGTCACTGGTTGCGCTGTTCGTCGCGGAGCGGGAGTTCCTGCCCGGAGAGGACGGCGTCTGGATCGCGGAAGAGAGGACGCTGCTGGCCGACATTCGGCTGCGCGCGCTGGAGGCGTACGCGGCAGCCGCGTTCGGCACCGGCGGCACCGAACTGCCGGCAGCCGTGCGCGTGGGGCGGCAGCTCGTCAGGCTGGTTCCACTGCGGGAGAGTGGTTACCAATTGTTGATGCGTGCGCTCGCGGCGCAGGGCAATGTCGCCGAGGCGATGCGGGTCTACGCGGATCTGCGCGCGGTGCTGCGCGACGAGCTCGGGGTCTCCCCGTGCGCGAGGAGTCAGGCCGTGTACGAGGCGCTGTTGCACTCCTGACCGACATGCCAGTATTCCCGACCTTGTCCTCGCCGCAGCGGTCCCCGGAATAGGGTCATCAGCATGGAAACCGTGGTGTTTGCGCTGCACGTGGTGGCGGCCGTGTTCCTCGTCGGGCCGATGGCGATCCTGCCGATGACCGCGATGCGCGCGGTACGGGCCGGGCAGGGCGGTCAGGTCGCAGTACTCGCACAGTCGACGTTCATCTTTTCGCTGCTGTCACTCTTGGTAGCCGTGCTCGGCTTCGGTGTCGTCGGCCTGAACGAGGAGGGCACGACAGTCAGCACGCCGTGGGTGCTCATCTCGATCATCTTGTACGTCGCTGCGCTGGCGCTGAACCTCTTCGCTGTGGTACCCGCGCTGCGCAGCGCAGCCGAGCACATGGTCGACCCGGCAACCCAGGAGCTGCAGCGACCCGACTATCGGCGGATCGCGATCGGCTCCGGCATGGTCACCCTGCTGCTCGTGGTGATCACCGTGCTGATGGCATGGCACCCCGGGTCGTCGTGACGAACCAGCCCGCTTTCCTGCTGATCGTCCGCGCGCCGAACGCTGCCCTCGTGGCGTCCGTCGGTCCCGCGGACAGGCACCGGTGAGCCGCAGCGATCCTGTCGTCGGGGTGTTGGCCCTGCAGGGTGACGTTCGGGAACATCTGCTCGCGCTGGCCGGCCTGGGAGTGACCGCGCGGCCCGTGCGCCGAGCCCGTGAACTGGACGAGCTGGACGGCATCGTCATCCCCGGCGGCGAGTCGACCACGATCTGCCGGTTGATGGACGTCTTCGAGCTCCGCGCACCGCTCGTCGAGCGGCTCGCCGGCGGCCTGCCGGCGTTCGGATCGTGCGCCGGGATGATAGTGCTGGCCGGGCAGATCCTGGACGGACGGCCCGATCAGGTACCGCTGCGGGCGATCGACATCGTGGTGCGCCGCAACGCCTTCGGTCGGCAGGTCGACTCGTTCGAGACCGATCTGAAGTTGGCCGGGGTGCCCGGCGGTCCGCTGCGTGCGGTGTTCATCCGGGCGCCGTGGGTCGAGCGGGTCGGGCCGGACGTACAGGTGCTGGCCAGGGTGGGGGAGCACCCGGTAGCGGTCCGGCAGGGGGCCGTGCTGGCCACGTCCTTTCACCCGGAAGTGGCCGGCGACGACCGGCTTCACGCGTTGTTCCTGAGCGTCATCGCGTCGGCCTGAGGTCGGTCGAGGGTCGCCGTGCGGATCGTGCGACCGCCGGACGATGACTCGAGGGACGTTCGGGCGGGAGCCGTTCGGGACGTAGGATCGCCTGTCGAGCCGCCGGGATCGGTCAGCCGTGTGTGCACCACCTGGTCGGCCGGGCCGGGACCACAGCAGCCACCACGCACCATCACCAGCGAAACAGAGGGGTTCGGCGAGACATGAGCGGCCACTCCAAATGGGCGACGACGAAGCACCAGAAAGCGGCCAAGGACGCCAAGCGGGGCAAGCTCTTCGCGAAGTTGATCAAGAACATCGAGGTGGCCGCGCGCACCGGCGGCGGCGATCCCGACGGCAACCCCACGCTGTTCGACGCCATCCAGAAGGCCAAGAAGTCCTCGGTCCCGAACGAGAACATCGACCGCGCTGTCAAGCGCGGATCCGGCGCCGAGGCCGGCGGGGTGGATTACCAGTCGATCACCTACGAGGGTTACGGCCCGAACGGTGTCGCCGTGATGATCGAGTGCCTGACGGACAACCGGAACCGGGCGGCCTCCGACGTGCGGGTAGCCGTCACCCGCAACGGCGGGTCGATGGCCGACCCCGGCAGCGTGGCCTACCTGTTCAGCCGCAAGGGCGTAGTGGTGGTGCCCCGGGAGTCGGGCGGCTCGACGGTCAGCGAGGACGACCTGATGCTGGCCGTGCTGGACGCCGGCGCCGAGGAGGTCAACGACCTCGGTGACGCGTTCGAAGTGGTCTCCGAGGCATCCGACCTGGTCGCCGTGCGGACAGCCGTCACCGACGCAGGGATCGAGTACGACTCCGCGGATCCGACCTTCATCGCCTCGGTGAACGTGCCGCTGGAAGTCGACGGCGCGCGCAAGGTGATCAAGCTGATCGATGCGATCGATGACCTGGACGACGTGCAGAACGTGTACACCAACGCCGACATCGCCGACGATATCGCCGAGCAGCTCGAGCACGAACAGGCCCACTGAGCAGGCTGAACAGGACGACGCGGACTCGCGACCGGGCGACGCCGGCGTCCATGAACCACCAGCCACCGGCGTGGCACCGCCGGCCCTGTCGGGCCCGCCCGGTAGCGTCAGCTCGCGTACAGGTGTTCGGGTACAGGTGTTCGGGTACGGCGGTTCGGAGATGGGTGATTGGCGGCAGTTGTCCAGTCGCACCCCGACCCCAACACCGGCGATCGCGCCGACCAACCGTGGGCGCTTGCGGAGGAGGGCTCGTGCGCGTGCTGGGCGTCGATCCCGGGTTGACCAGGTGTGGCATCGGTGTCCTCGACGGCGGTCCCGGGATCCAGCCGACGATGGTCGAGGTCGTGGTGGTGCGAACCGCGCCGAACACCGACATCTCCCTCCGCCTGCTCGAGGTCGCCGTCCGGGTCGAGGAGCTGATGGACCGGCACCAACCCGACACCGTCGCGATCGAGCGGGTGTTCAGTCAACTCAACGTCCGCACGGTGATGGGCACTGCACAGGCCGCCGGAGTGGTCGCGCTGGCCGCCGCGCGCCGCGGCATCCCGGTGGCCTGGCACACCCCCAGCGAGGTCAAGGCGGCGGTCTCCGGGAACGGCAATGCCGACAAGGCGCAGGTCACCGCCATGATCACCCGGCTGCTCCGGCTCCCGGAGAAACCCCGTCCGGCCGACGCGGCCGACGCCCTCGCGCTGGCCCTGTGTCACCTGTGGCGCTCGCCCCTGCAGAACCGCCTCGCCATCGCGGCGCGTTCGGCACAGGCCGTGCAGGCAGTGCAGACTGCGCGGGCGGTGGCCCGCCGATGATCAGCTCGGTCCGTGGCCAGGTGCTGTCCATCAGCCTGGACCACGTCGTCATCGAGGTCGGTGGGGTCGGTCTTGCCGTCCGGACGACGCCCGCGACGCTGGCCGGGCTGCGCCGCGGAGAGCAGGCCAGGTTGGCGACCACCCTGGTCGTCCGCGAGGACTCGCTGACCCTGTTCGGCTTCGCCTCCGACGAGGCGAAGGACCTGTTCGAGCTGGTTCAGTCGGTGTCCGGCGTCGGGCCGAAGATCGCGCTGGCCCTGCTGGCCGTCCTCGATCCCGAGCAGTTGCGACGCGCGTTGGCGTCGGGGGACACCGTGACGTTGACCCGCGCGCCTGGCATCGGGAAGAAGGGTGCCGAACGGCTGGTGTTGGAGTTGCGCGACAAGATTGGCCCAATTGGCCCAGTCGGCACAGCCGCCACCGTCGCAGCGTCGTCCACCGGCGCCGGCGCCCCGGCCGGGTTTGCCTGGCGCGCGCAGATCTCCGAGGCACTGGTCGGGCTGGGCTTCACCGCCAGGCAAGCCGACGAAGCCACCGCCGCGGTGGCCGCGGACGCCGACGATCCCGCCGTGGCCGACGGTGACGTCGGGGTGTTGCTGCGCCGGGCGCTCGGCCTGCTGGGACGCAACCGATGACGGCAGCGGCGGCCGGCCCCGACTCCGGCGCGTCCCAGACGCGCCAGGTCCAGCCGGATGTGGTGGCCGTCGAGGAGCCGGAGGACACCACCAGCCCGGCTTTGATGCCCGGCGACACAGACGTGGAGGCATCGATCCGGCCTCGCTCGCTGGACGAGTTCGTCGGGCAGGTGCGGGTCCGCGAGCAACTCGACCTGGTGCTCTCCGGTGCGAAGCTGCGCGGCACTCCGCCGGATCACGTCCTGCTGGCCGGGCCGCCCGGGCTCGGCAAGACCTCGCTCGCGATGATCATCGCCGCCGAGCTGGGCGCGGCCATCCGGCTGACCTCGGGGCCGGCGCTGGAACGGGCCGGCGACCTGGCCGCGATCCTGTCCAATCTGGTCGAGGGTGACGTGCTGTTCATCGCCGAGATCCACCGGATCGCCCGCCCGGCCGAGGAGATGCTGTACCTGGCGATGGAGGACTTCCGGGTCGACGTGATGGTGGGCAAGGGACCCGGCGCGACCTCGATCCCGCTGGAGGTCGCGCCGTTCACCCTGGTCGGCGCGACGACCAGGTCCGGCCAGCTGACCAGCCCGCTGCGGGACAGGTTCGGGTTCACCGCGCACATGGAGTTCTACTCGCCGGGCGAGCTGACCAGGGTGATCACCCGCAGCGCCACCATCCTCGGCATCGACCTGCGCCCGGACGGGGCGATCGAGATCGCCGGCAGGTCCCGCGGTACCCCGCGGATCGCCAACCGGCTGCTGCGTCGGGTCCGCGACTACGCGCAGGTCCGCGCCGATGGGGCGATCACCGTGGACATCGCCCGCGCGGCCCTGGCCGTCTACGACGTCGACGAGCTGGGACTGGACCGGCTGGACCGCTCGGTGCTCGGCGCCCTGTGCCGCTCGTTCGGGGGCGGCCCCGTCGGGCTGACCACGCTCGCGGTCGCGGTCGGCGAGGAACCGACCACGGTCGAGGAGGTCTGCGAACCGTTCCTCGTCCGCGTCGGCATGCTCGCCCGCACCCGGCAGGGCCGGATCGCCACGCCCGCGGCGTGGGCGCACCTCGGCCTGGACGCTGGCCGGGACAACACCGCGGCCGCTGCGGCCGCATCGACAAGGGAGGCCACCCTGTTCGACGGGCTTCCGCCGGGTGGTTGACGCGGCCGTTGACGCGGCTGTTGTCCGACTGATGTCCGACGGTTGCCGACTCTGCTGCCGGAGTCGGGGCCGTGTTCCCGGTCGAGGGAGCCGACGATCAGGTCCGATTCCGGTAGCCTGGCCCGTACCGATGGACCCCGCCCCGAACGACCCCAGTCTGGCTGGGCGGGAACCTACGGTGCCCGTGCCTCGTTAGGTGCGCGGACAACAATGACGCGCCCGCTTCCGTCCACGCGGACGCGAGAGACACGATGAGTGGGCGCCGCAAGCCGTCACACCGAGGAGAACCATGCAACAGATGCTGCTGCCGATCCTGATGTTCGCCGCGCTCGGCGCAATGATGTTCTACGGCATGCGCAAGCAGAAGCGCGTCGCCGCCTCGACCAGGGAGATGCAGGATTCGCTGGTGCCAGGCGCCCGGGTGATGACGACCTCGGGTCTGCACGCGACCATCACGGCGATCGCCGACGACACCATCGAGCTGGAGATCGCGCCCGGCGTGCGCACCACCTGGATCCGGGCAGCCGTCCGCGAGGTCGTCGTACCTGTGCCAACGGAGTTCGACGACGCGGACATCATCGACGGTGTCGGGGGACAGCTGGACGACAGCACCGGAGCGATCGACTTCAGCAAGGACCGCAGGTCCAACGACTTGAACTAGGCTATGTGGTTGCCCCGGCCCGCCATGGGCCGGGGCATCATCATGTTGGCGTGACGAACGCCCGTTTGATCAACACGCCCTGCCCGGGTGGACGTCGGTCCGCCACCGGAGGGTGTTCGAGGGGAATGGCGCGACGTGGCGACACCAGCTGGGCAATTCCGGCCCTGGCGATTGATCTGGACGTTCCTCGGCATCACCGCGGTGTTGTACGGGCTGGTGTTTTTCACCCCGGGTTCGAACACGCCCAAGCTCGGCATCGATCTGCAGGGTGGCACCAGGATCACCCTGACCGCCAAGACGCAGGACGGCGGGGATCCCGACCGTTCCCAAATGCAGCAGGCGCGCACCATCATGGAGACCCGGGTCAACGGCTCCGGTGTGGCCGGCGCCGAGGTCCAGATCGACGGCGCCCGGCAGCTGGTGATCACCGTCCCCGGCAACGAGGACCTGTCCGGTCTGACCCGTAGCGCCCAGCTGAACATCCGGCCGGTGCTGACCAGCCCACTCGACGCCGCGTCGGGGCAGGGCACCCCGGTGATCAGTTACCCGGCCGGGTACGCCCCACCGGCCAGTGCGACCACCGCCACCACGCCGGCCTCCGGCGAGACCACCGCGCCCAGCAGTGACACCGCGGTCTCCACGGCCCCGGCCATCGGCGACACCGCGACGGCCACGGCCGCCGAGCCAACCCCGGCCGCCGGCTCGGCCCAGACCACCGTGCCGGCGATCGGCGACACCGCGACGGCCGGGGAGACGGCCGCTCCCGGCACCGAAACCGCGACCTCGCCGGCCGGTCTGCGCGCGCCGAAGGCGGCGCTGGCTCCGGATAGCGGCACGCCGGCCGCGACCGCCCCTGCCACGGACACTGCGGACGCCAGCACGCCGGCCGCCGACACCGCCGCTGCCACCACCACCGCCAGCGTTCCCCCGACCGGAGCCACCGACACCGCCGCGGGCGCAACCACCGGGACCCCCGCATCCGGCACGACCGCCGCCGCGCCCGCGTGGCCCGCCGGCAGCGATCCGGCCAACCCCACCCAGCCGGCCGGCACCGACCAGACCGCCTGGACAGCCTGGGAGACCGCGGCCACCACCGCGCTGCCCACGCTGAGCTGCGCGGACCTGGAGCCCTATCGCGGTCTGGACGATCCCAGCAAGCCGCTGATCGCCTGCAGTGACACCGGCGACGCCATCTATCTGCTGGGTCCGACCCTGATCGCCGGCACGCAGATCAGCACCGCCACCTCCGGCCAGAGCCAGCAGGGCGCCGGCTGGGTGGTCAATCTGTCCTTCAAGTCCGACGGCTACTCCACGTGGGCGAGCTACACCGCGTCGCACACCGGCACGCTCACGGCGATGACGCTGGATGGGCAGGTCATCTCGGCACCGCGCATCTCCGGACCGATCACCACCACCACCACCGAGATCTCGGGCTCGTTCACCCAGGCCTCCGCGGCGGCGCTGGCCAACTCGCTGAAGTTCGGCTCGCTGCCGCTGGCGTTCGAGGCCGCCGAGTCGGTCAGCGTGAGTGCCCAGCTCGGCCTGGAATACCTGACGGCGGGACTCATCGCCGGCGGCATCGGCCTGCTGCTGGTGGTCATCTACTGCCTGATCTATTACCGGCTGCTCGGCGTGATCACCATCCTGTCGTTGGTGCTGTCCTTCGGGCTGGTCTACGCCATCCTGGTGCTGCTGGGCAGGTGGGTCGGGTACAGCGTCGACATGGCCGGTGTCGCCGGCCTCATCATCGCCATCGGCATCACTGCCGACTCGTTCGTCATCTACTTCGAACGAATAAAGGACGAGGTGCGGGAGGGCCGGACCTTCCGGTCCGCGGTCCCACGGGGTTGGCAGCGGGCCAAGCGCACCATTCTGTCGGCCGACGCCGTGTCGTTCATGTCCGCCGCCATCCTGTACATCCTGGCGGTCGGTGAGGTGAAGGGCTTCGCCTTCACCCTGGGCCTGTCCACCGTGCTCGACCTGGTGGTCGTCTTCCTGGTCACCCATCCGCTCGTCCATCTCGCGGCCGGTTCGCCGCTGTTCGCCTCGCCTCGCTGGTCGGGGCTCGGCAAGGTCGCCAAGGCGGGAGCCGCCCAACGGGCGTCCAACGCCAGGCTCGGCGCCAAGGAGGTGTCGGTATGACCGACGACCGGAGCGGCGCCACCGGCAGCGCTGGGATCGACAGCACGGGCCACGACGACAGTCCGCTGGCCGTGCACAAGCCGTCGCCCGACAAGCTGTACGGCCGCGACGCGAGTTTCATCAGCAAGCTGACGACGGGCACCGGCGCGTTCAACATCCTGGGCCCGCGCAAGATCTACTACATCGTGTCCGCGGCGCTGGTCGTGGTCTCGCTGCTCTTGATCCTGGTCCGCGGTTTCCAGTTCGGTATCGACTTCGCCGGCGGCACCACGCTGCTGTTCCAGCCGAACCAGGGGCAGAGCATCTCCACCACCGAGGTCGCCCAGGTGGTCACCTCGGCCACCGGCATCGAGCCGGACTCGGTCCAGACCGTCGGCAACCAGCTTCAGGTCAGCTCCGCGACCCTCTCGGTCGACCAGGTGGTGGCCGCCAAGGGCGCGATCAATACCGCCTACGCGCCCGCCGGCGGTGTGTCGAACTCGGCCGTGTCGGAGACCTGGGGCTCGGAGATATCCCAGCGTGCACTGATCGCGGTGATCGTGTTCCTCATCGCGGTCGCCATCTTCCTGTGGATCCGGTACGAGAAACGGGTGGCCTTCGGCGCCGTCCTGTCCGTCGTCCACGACCTCATCGTGACCGCGGGGGTCTATTCGCTGTCCGGCTTCGAGGTGACCCCGGCGACCGTTATCGGCCTGCTGACCATCCTCGGTTTCTCCCTGTACGACACCGTTGTCGTCTACGACAAGGTCCAGGAGAACACCAAGGGACTGACGTCGCTGACCCGCCGGACGTATCCGGAGGCCGCGAACCTGGCGATCAACCAGACGCTCATGCGGTCGATCAACACCTCGCTGATCGCGTTGCTCCCGGTGGCCGGGCTGCTCGTCGCCGGCGTGGTGATCCTGGGCTCAGGCACGCTCAAGGACCTGTCGTTGGTCATGTTGATCGGCATGTTGATCGGCGCGTATTCGTCGGTCTTCCTGGCCGTCCCGGTGGCCGTCGACCTGAAGCTGCGCGATCCGCTGATCAAGGCGCACACCGCGCGAGTGCTGGCCAAGCGGAAGGCCGAGGGCCTTGTGGTGGACGCGGACGGCGACCCGATCGGCCGGGTGCCGGGGGTGTCGCCACCCAGCAAGAAGCAGCGCGCGGGGCGGGCCGGCGGGGCGGCCTCGGCGGCGGCTGCGTCCGGTGGTGTCGCCGCTGCGACGTCCCCGGCTCCCGTTGCGCCGCTGGCAACCTCCACGCTGACCCCGGGCGCAGCGCCGAAACCCGGCGCGAAACCTGTCCGACCACTGGGGGGATCAAAGGGCGGATCGAGTGGGGGTTCG